>JACRAI010000049.1 GCA_016213425.1 archaeon
TCGTAAAAAAGCGCTTTTGATTGCCGAAGCCGGATATGAAGCGATTAATATAGAAAAAAAACTAGAAGAAATATACAAATCGCACGGGTATGAAGTTATAAGAATTCCTTTCATGTCTCTTCAAGATCGCATTACAGAAATATTAAAACATACAGGGTAGAAAACTTTATAAGAGTAAATCAATAAGAAAAACCAATCACGTTCATCATGAAAACAGGATTTTTTTACTCAAAAACAACAGGAATGTATATCTCAAGAAAGCCATTAAAGATAGATAGTAGAGTAAAAATAGCTGCAGAAAAAACTTACTTAAAGATTGATTGGGATGATGAAGGAAGAATAAACTTCATAGATTTTGAAACAGCAAGAAAATTACTAGATTCTTTGAATTCTCAAATGTTGAGTCCTATTGAGTACTGGCAGGTATTAAACGATGCAGAAAATGAAGATACAGATATGTTTCATGAATTAACTTCTAAAGAGTATGCAGAATGGCTGGACAGAGTTTATTTACGTAAAGGCACTTTTATAGATCATCCAAAAATAATTTCACAATACAAGTATTCTGGTAAAGAAACAAAAGCGATTTATCCAAAAGGAACTCCTGGCTGGTTTAATCCTGAAAATAATGTCGATAAAAAAACAGGCGTTCCCAAAAAAGTCGAATTGTTTAGAGAAAAGCACGCAGTTAGTTGGAAGTATTGGGACCCGACTTTAGGATTAGCTGCATCTGAACTTGATGCTACAGCACCAATAAGAGGCTACGTAACTAGTGTAGGCAAACCTTCTTTTGATATGGGTATCCCTGTAGATGCAAAACAGCCAATGATGATGATTAGAGAATGCAGAAAAATACCTTTAGAATCACCCGTTCCTAAAGAAGCGCTATCAGAGGCACAAGAAATTTTGAATTATTATTCTGAAGTTAATGAAAATATACGAGAAGAAAAAATATATGAAATCTTATTTAAACAAAAAGAGAAAATAACTGCGTTCATTGAAAAAAATAGCAAATATTTTGATAAGACTAAAGAACCAGATATTTACAAGATAAGAGAACAATTATTTAACATTCTAGGATTATTAAAAGTTCTAGTTTTAAGCAAGAATTTGAGCACAGAAAAAATCGATGGATCCGCAAGCAAGTTGTCGGGGAAAAAAGGCACAGTTTCTTATCAAGATTTTTTTGAATTTGTTAAAACATCTAAAGAAAGGTTAAAAAAAACCGTTGAACAAAAAAAAGATATTATTTTCGTGATGGGCCATAAAAATCCTGACACTGATGCAGTTATCAGTTCCTTATTTGAAGCGTATAGAAATCATTTATTTGATAAAGAAACAGTTTACATCCCATTAATTCAAAATCACAAAGTTCCTGATGAAATAAAAAAATTATTGGAAGAAATTTCTGAACATATTCTGTTAAGCACAGATGAACTTTATTTAGTTGTTAAAAAAACAGGACTTGCTAGATGGATTTCTGTGGATCAAAACAGAGAGCCTGAAGTTCAGAAATACTTTACTTCAATAATTGACCATCATATTGTTTGTGAAACAGCAAAAAATCAAGATTTGCCGAAAACTTTGGAAATGATAGGTTCATGCTCCGCATTAATTACTAAAAAAATTCTTGGAATGGGGTTAAGCATTGATCAAAAATTGGCAAGAATTCTTCACGGCGCAACATTGATGGATACAGAAAATAGAGTTTTTCATAAAATGACTTTTCAAGATGAATTGATCATGAATTATTTGAAGAAAAAGTCTGAAACAAAAAATGAAGATGAATTTTACAGCAATTTAATGTCACAATTACTTAACACTGATGATCCCGAAGTTTTGTTCAAAAGGGATTACAAAGAAGACTGGGGTTTCGGCTTCGCAGTGGCAAAAATAAAAAACGGATTGGACAAAGAAGGAAATGTACTAAAAAAAGAATTAGTTAGCAAAGCAGTGAAGTTGGCGGAACAAAATAACATTGATAAAAATCTTCCTTTGACAATTTTTAAAATAACAGATTACAACGAAGACAACAGAACTGTTAACAGAGAAAGAGTTTATTTGGTTTTTAACAAACAAAGTTCTAAAGAATTCATTACTTCAATTTTTGAATTAGTGAAAGAGATAGTTAATTTTGAGTTTGGCAAAGTGCAAGTTAGAGAAGAAGAAAATTTCATAGAGTTCTGGGGTACAGGAATGCAGTTATCAAGAAAAAAAACAGCACCTGTTTTAGAGCCAGTGGTGAAATCCTTTAATGAATATTTTTATTCTTCCACACTTGATTTGTGGGTTAAAAGAGATTTCCTTAAAAAAACAAAAGAAACACGAGACGCAGCTAAAAAAGTAAAAATTAAACTATCCTCAGATGAAGAAAACAGAGTCAATTATATAACCTACCCTGAAGCTAAAAAATTAGTTAAAGAACTAAAATATTCTATGCTGAGTACGAAGAAATATTGGTCCGTGCTTAATGATGCTAAAAAAATGAAAGATGTTCAAATGATTGAAAGCATGCAAGGATTAAATTTTGTAGAATTCTGGGATACCGTACTAGAAAAAGGCAGTATTATAGAACATCCTGAAATAAAAAATGGAGAACTTATAGGTGAACGAAAAAAAGTGAAAATACAGTGGGGAAAACCAGGACTATTTCATCCAGACGAAATTGACCTTAAGACAGGGTTTCCTAAAAAAGTAAGAAAACCTAATGAGTATGGGAATCCCGAATTGTGGCGTTACTGGGAGCCTGACGCAGAATTGGTTACTCCTACCAGAAGCTACATATTTTTACTAAAACAACCTTGCTGGGACGGCAAATTCCATATAAATGACAGCTTGCCCAATTTAGGAATAAGACCTTGCAGTAATAAGTTAATAAAGCCTGAAATAACAATAGAATTTGATCAAAAAGTGCTAAAAATAACCATTAAGAAAGAAGGAGATCACATTAAGTATTCCTGGAAAAAATAAAAGTTTAAAAATAGAATTCACTTAAATTAGTAAAATGACGCATGAAACAGGACATAACTTAGGAAGCGCACCTGATTTTGATCTTCCAGACCAGAATGAAAACATTGTTTGCTTAACTGATTTTAAAGACAAATGGCTAGTATTATACTTTTATCCTAAAGATGATACTCCTGGATGCACTACTGAAGCAGTTGATTTTACGAGTCATTTGAAAGATTTTGAAGAATTAAACGCGTGTATTGTTGGTGTAAGCCCTGACAATAAGGATAGTCATTGTAAATTTATCAAAAAAAGAAATATCCGTATAACTTTAGTAAGTGATCCAAGCCACAAAGTATCTGAAAAGTACAAAGTTTGGAAGTTAAAAGATTTTTACGGAGTTAAAAATCATGGAATAGAAAGAAGCACATTTTTAATAGATCCAGATGGAAATTTAGCTTACGAATGGAGAGGAGTTAACGTATACAAACATGTTGAAAACGTTCTAGAAAAATTAAAAGAATTACAATGAAATTTCCAAAACTTTCAAGCCCTGCAGTTTTAAGTCCTATGAGCGGCGTTACAGACATAGCATTCAGAGAGATGGCTAAAAAATATGGCGCTGGAATGACTTACACTGAATTTGTAAGCAGCACGGCAATAACTAGAGGAAGTGGCAGAAGTTTAAGAATGATACAAACTAGTTCTATTGAAAAACCTGTTGCAGTTCAATTATATGGAAATAATGTTGAAGAAGTTATTGAAGCAGCAAGATTTGTTGAAGAAAAATTTGATGTGATAGATGTTAATTGCGGATGTCCTGTTTGGAAGGTTATTAAGACCGGAGCAGGAAGTGCAATGCTTAATAATCCTGAACTCATTGGAAAATTTGTTAATAAGCTGGCAAGCGCAGTTAACAAACCAGTAACAGTAAAAATAAGAATAGGTATTGATGATAAAAGAATAAATGCAGTTGAAGTAGCAAAAATAGTTGAAGAAAATGGAGGGGCTGCAATAGCTATTCATGGAAGAACACAGAAACAAGGATATTCTGGAAAAGCAAATTGGGAAATAATAAAACAAGTTAAAGAAAAAGTTAACATACCTGTAATAGGAAACGGGGATGTGTTCACACCTGAAATTTTCAAAGAAAGATTAGAGTATAGCGGTGTTGATGCGATAATGATAGCTAGAGGAGCTTTAGGCAATCCATTCGTATTCAATCAAATAAATAATTACTTGAAAAAAGGCGACTATGAAAAAAAGAGCGGAGTAGAACAATTATTTGAGTATTTAGAATTAATAAGAAAGTACCATATTCCTTTCGCAGCAATTAAAACTAGAGCGCCTAGTTTCACTAAAGGAATAGTTGGCGGAGCAGAAATAAGAACTTCAATAAATAAATGCACGAGTTTCGAAGAGTTAATAACTAGTTTAAAGGGAGTTTGGAGTTTTTAGTTCGTGATTTGTGGCATGAATTTAGATATCTGCCTAGGTTTCACGCTTAGAACTTAAAACCAAAAACTCTGAACTTTATAGCAATCTTTTTAAATAAACAAAAATTCAATTCTCGAATGAAAAAGTATGACGTACTTATTGTTGGTGCAGGAGCTGCAGGAATGACTGCTGCAGTTTACACTTGCAGAAAAAATTTGAAAACAGCAGTAATTAGTATTGATATAGGCGGACAAACCAATTTAACTAATCATATCGAAAATTATCCTGGAACAGGAGCATTACCTGGTCCTGAATTAATGCAAAAATTCAAAGAAGACGCAGTCAAGTTTGGTGCAGAATTTATAACCGGAAAAGCCACCCAAATCAATAAAGAAGAAAAAGAATTTTTAGTTACAATCAATAACAAAGACAAGGTAAAAGCCAGATCAGTAATTCTAGCATTCGGAAGATTACCAAAAAAATTAAACATTCCAGGAGAAGACAAATTCTTTGGTAGAGGAGTAAGTACTTGTGCAACATGTGACGGCCCACTTTATCGTGGAAGAACTGTTGCAGTTATAGGCGGAGGAAATGCAGGAGTTGAAGGATCATTAGAATTAGCAGATATTGCAACAAAAGTTTACTTAGTTCACAGAAGAGACGAATTAAAAGCAGATGCTGTAACAGTGGAAAAATTAAAAAAGAAAAAAAATGTAGAAATAATTTTAGACAGTTCGCCCACAGAAATTAAGGGAGAAAAGTTCGTTAAATCAGTCACAGTTAAAAATTTAAAAGATAACAAAGAAAGAGAAATACCTGTAGATGGACTCTTTATAGAAATAGGCTCAGAAGTTGATACAAGTACAGTAAAACATTTAGTTAAAACAAATGAAAGAAATGAAGTTTTAGTAAATGATGTAGGAGCAACAAGCTGCCCAGGAATATTCGCTGCAGGAGATGTTACACAAATACCATTCAAACAAACAGTAATAAGTGCAGGCGACGGAGCAAAAGCAGCACTTCAATGCTACAATTATTTAAGTGGAAACAGCGCAGAAGTTTTAGATTGGAAAAAGCACTAAAAACCTTTCATAAAAACTGAAAGAATTTCACAAAAAACCCTTTTTTCTGGAAAAACATACAATAATTCTGAAAAGTTTTCAAAATTCTTGAAAGATTTTCAATAAATTTAGAACAAGGCAAATAAAAGATTCTAACTTCTCATTTTTATGAAAAAATCAGAAATGTTTAAATAGATGTTATAACATGAATTATAACAATTATCCTTTTTGGATAAGGAAACAGCTTGAAAGGTTTTGGAAAAGAGAACCAAACTTATACAGTAGTAACATTTTTCAAAGAAGACCGCATAGAGGTGAGAACTGCATGGAAGAACGAAGGAAGATAA
>JACRAI010000052.1 GCA_016213425.1 archaeon
ATTTTTTTAAAGAAAACATTCAAAGAAACATTAATTCTGCCTTTTACAAGCTTTCTCTTAATTAAGCCATTCTTGCTATTTATAGGCATAACTCTAGTTCTTTTATACATAAATCAATGGTTTTTTGCAATTCATGAAATTGCAGGATTGACATTTTCATTCATAGTTTTGTTCACATTTCTTCAGTATTCACGCATTTATGCGGTCTTTTTAGTTAAAAAACATTCAAAAATAATGTAAGATTTTCAAAAAAAAGCCATTTTATTGAAAATCCTTCAGTTTTTCTGAAAACTTTTCAGTTTTTCTGCAAGATTTTCAAGAATTTCTAGAAAACACATTTATTAAATGACAACTTCCTTTTTTTCATGGCAATATACACAAGAAGAATAAAAAAACTAAGTTTTATCAAAAATAGAATCCGAGATGCATTTCTGATAAGTGCATTTTTTTTAGGATACTACACACACGATAAAGTAAATTACTGCTTGAATAAATTTGAAGAATACAAAAGTATGATTGAAGTTTACAAAAAGCAAATCACCAATCCTTCTGAAGATATACATTTAGAGAAGATATTAAATGAAGATTTTTCACCAGATGAAAAACCAATGGAGGTGAACAATGAACCACGTACAATATACTCTGTGCCTCGTGACACACGGAGGTACACAAGATTTCTTCGCAAACAAAACTGAAGTAGTTCAGTGCAGAAATCAAGAACTCATAAATATAGTGAATGAATCTTTGAGAACCCATGATTACACGAAAATAATAGATTTAATGAAGGAGAATAAAGACCTTGTAGTTTACACTAACGATCCATTTATTTCTAAAGTTTACGCAGATGAAGACGGAATCATATCTTATGAATATAAAAAATTCAACAATTTTTTCCCTGAACAAACAGATTACCAGTTTGCATTCATAAAAGATAAACAAATAAAATGTTTATACTCTCCAAAGACAAAACTTGAACTACCACCTCCAAATTATTTAAGTTTTGATGAATTTAGCGATAAAAAGAATGAAATAAACGATAAATGGTATGAATTGATTGTTGATGCAATAAAAAATAACAGTTTGAATGATAGATTAATTAATAAATTCTTGAAAGAAAAATATTTTTTTAAAAATAGTAAAAAGTTTGTTCATATTAAAAAACATAAAGACGAGACAATAAAATGTTTAGTCACACCATACAAAGAGCCTTCCATAATGGAGAAGAACACTATTGCTAAAGAAGCTTTGGCTCAATTAATCAACAAATATAAAGTATTTGCTGAACCTTTTGAAAACTTTCCTTTTGTTTCAATAACTTGCGAAGCTAAAGAATTTTCCAATTTAGAAAAAAAACTTTGCAGAGATTTACCTGTAAAGATACATAAACAAAACATTGTTACTTTGCCTAAAATAATTTATTCTGCAAGCACTGCAAGAAAACAAAGCAATCTTGAGGCAATTAAAGCATATGACGCGCAAAAAATAAGCAAAGGTAAAGGGGTTAAAATAGGAATTATTGATACCGGTGTTGATTATACTCACGAAGAACTAAAACATTTATTTGGAGAATGCAAAGGATACAATTTTGTTAATTCTGAAGAACCAATCGATGACAATGGTCATGGAAGCCACGTCGCAGGAATAATAGGAGGGCTAACAACAGGAGTGGCACCTGAATGCACTTTATATTCTCTAAAAGTTTTAGATAAAGAAGGTTCAGGAAGTAGCATAAATATATTAAAAGCAATTGATTGGAGCATAAGCAATAAATTAGATGTTATAAACTTAAGTCTTGGAAGTTCATTTTCTTCAGATATTGAAAACACAGTAATTCAAACTGCACTTAACAAAGGCATTCGCATAGTGGCTGCCGCAGGCAATGATGGAGAAAATGAATACATGTATCCTGCAAGTTATGACGGGGTAATAAGTGTCAGCGCAGTTAATAATGATATTGAAAGAGCAGATTTCAGTAATTATAATGATAAAATATTCATAGCCGCACCGGGTGTTGAAATATTTTCTACATATAAGAATAATTCATATCAAGTATTGTCAGGAACATCTATGGCTTCACCTCACGTTGCAGGAGTTCTTGCCTTAATTACTTCACTGAAATCATTATCTCTTGAGGAATCAAGGGAGGTTATTAAAAGAACTGCACAAAGTCTGCACAACAACCTTTATTTCGGTAATGGTTTGATTCGTGCAGACAATGCAGTTCTTCAAGTTAAGAATGGATAAGTTATTAGAAAACTACATAAATTAATTATATCTTGTGTCGTTTTCTAAATAGTAAGCGACATAGTCAATAACTAATTTATGTCGCTTACTATATTTTCGAAAAGTTTAAGTATGCTTTAGTATACCAAAGTATACGGTGATAAATATGGAAACAACAACAATAAAAATTTACGGAAACACAAAAGCGCAATTAGACCTATTAAGAGAATACAAAAATGAGAGTTATGATGAAGTAATAAAAAAAATTCTATATATTGTTAACTCTTTTAGAAAAAAACCTGAACTGGGTAAAGAAACAATTGATGCAATAGAAAAAGCAAGGAATCGAATAAGAAGAGGACAATTTTTGACTGAGTCGGAAGCAAAAAAAAGGTTGGGATTGTAAATAAACAGAACAAGAATATAAGTTTAACGAAACATTAATAAAATAACAAACAAACATTCTGCTCATGCAATTAGCAATTTTCAAAATACTTGTATCTTTTCTTTTAGCTCTTGCTCTATTTTATTGTAAACTTTTTCCCTAAAAATGTTTATTTTGCATTGATATTTTCAGTTGTTGTTTGGCTTACTTGTTTATTTATTTGGCGGAGTATTCCTAAAATCAAAGTACACAAAGCTGTTGAATCAAAGAAATCACTATTCCTTTTGCAATTTGGAATTATTTCAGTTTTTATTTTAGTTGCTACATATGTTGCTCCTTTTGTAAAAGAAGCCTGGGCAGGAATAATCAGTGCATATCCTAGTTTAACAACATCTATAGGCATTATAATTTTAACCCAAATAAGTAGAAATCTTTGTTTTTAACATTTCTTTAAGTTGAGGATGCTCATTGGTAAAGTTATCCGGTATATCCAAATTGATAACTTTTTTTTTAGAAGCTAGCTCAGGAAATCTTCGTGATAATTCTTGAGCTTCAGAATAGTTCATTACAAAAACTAGATCTGCCCAGTTGAGCTGTTCAGAAGTAACAGGATGCTTATTGTATAAACCAGTAGATTGAGTCATATAATCATTTCTAAACAATTCTTCGGCAGTTTTACTTCTATGCCTGTTATGATTGCCTAGGAATAATAG
>JACRAI010000005.1 GCA_016213425.1 archaeon
AGTCCTGAGCAAAATCTCCTCTGATTGTTCCAGGAAGTGCAGTTTTTGGTTCAGTACTTCCAATCATTTTCCTAACCACTTCAACAGAGTCTACTCCTTCTAAAACCATTGCAATAACAGGCCCTTGAGTTATAAATTTTTCAAGACCTGGATAAAAATCTTTTTTAATATGCGCTTGGTAATGTTTTTTGGACTGGTCTTTAGAAACCCAAACCATTTTCATTCCAACGATTTTCAAACCCACTCTTTCAAAACGAGCAAGTATTTCACCACAAAAACATCTCTGAACCGCGTCAGGTTTCAATAAGACTAAAGTTCTTTGAATCATTTTTTCAGAGCTTTCAAGCGTTCAGATTTTGCTTTTCTTCCTTCTGCAGTCCACAAAAGTTTGCTAGGAGTTCTTCCTAATTTGAACATGTTTTTCTCGCATTTCTTTCTGCAGAAATATAATATTTTTCCATCTTTCTTAACATACATCATTCCTGTACCCATGAATAATTCTTTACCGCAAAAACTGCACTTGCTGCTCATCTTCCACCTCTACCTGTTTTATTGAGCTGTTTTGCTTCAATCTCAGTTTCTCTTAACATTAAGACATCATTTTTTTGAACAGGACCTTTTACATTTCTTCTTAAAACTTTATCTTTATCTCTACCATCTAAAACTCTGCATCTTACTTGAGTTGCTTCTCCTCTTGTTCCAGTTCTTCCTATAACTTCCTCAACTCTTGCAGGGAATGCTTTAGTAAAATTAACATTACCAGAAGTTTTAACTTCTATTTTCTCCTCTTCAACAACAGGAGTTTTAGACACTTTGCCTTTAGGAGCTCCTCCCTTTTTATCTTCTTTTCTTCCTGCCGATGCCATCAGTCACCCTTGTGCTCGCCTAATTGCTTAATCAAACTTTTAGCATCTCCTTCTTCAACTACAACAACTGCAGTAGTAGGAACTTGAAGACCCGCTGCTGCACCTAAATCTTCTTTTGAAGAAACAATAAAACAAGGAACATTCTTTTCTTTAGCTAAAACTGGCAAGTGCATAATTATTTCAGGCGGACTTACATCTTTTGCTAAAACAACAAGCTTTGCTTTACCTCTCTCAAGCATCTTAGTAACTTCATTGCTACCTTTCTTTAATTTACCAGTCGATCTGGCAATTTCAACAGCCTCTAATGCTTTTTCACTTTGATCTACCATAATTTATGCCTCCGAACGTTATATATTATTAATTGTGAGAATTAACTCCTCACTCAGCCCTTAAAAGAGCTTCATCATTTCATAGGTAAAACAAGAAATGTGGCTTGTTTTATAAAATTTACTGTTTGAGAGAAGAAAAAATAGTTATTACTGTTTTGTATATTTTTGGTATTCCTTCACGTATCTTTTTATTAAGTATTGAACGAATATGTATTCTTTTCTAGTTTTTTGGGATCGTTCTAGAGCAGTATAATACGAAGATCGATTTGAGTGTGCAATATCAAGCATTGGAAAATTATTTTTGTTAAGCACAAAATTCATCATTATTCTGCTAATTCTTCCATTTCCATCTGTGAATGGATGTATTAATACAAATTTTAAGTGCACTAATGCAGCGAGCTCTACTGGGTGGAGATCATTTTTAGCATGATAATACCATTTGAAAAATTCTTCTAAAAGAATATTTAATTCTGCAGGAAAGGGTAGTTGAACGGTTGTCCCTGCTATAGCAACTTGATGATTTCTTATCTTTCCAGCAATTTCTTTATCAGTGTCCTCTAATAAAATTTTGTGCCAATACAAGACGACTTTCTTTACCTGCAAATTGATTCGGCAATAGTTTTTAATTAGAAAAATCTTTATGCACCAACCAGTTCACCTAAAAGAATCAAATTCACACCACAGTTTAACCCACAAACGTATATTCTGTAACATATATATTGTAGTATCATAATATTTAAAAATGAACTACTACTCTTGAGTCATAACAAACTATTTAGGGGGTAAACTATATGAAAAAAGCACTATTGCTTATATTAAGCATACTAATTTTGTGCGTAGGAGCTTATGCTGATCTAACAGTATCAAGCCCAACAATCGGTGGCACAGACCAAGAAAGAAACGTAGTTGCAACAAAAGCATTTACAGTTACAAACACTGCAACTACTGCTGTAAACGTTACTGGATTAACTTCAAGCGCAGAGAGCAAATATGAAGTAACATTCAGTCCAGCAACATTTGTTTTGCCAGCATCAGGAACACAAACTGTTACTGTATCTGCAAAAGTACCAAAAAATTTCAACGCAGTTGATTCAGATTTAAAAGAAGCTGCATTCAAAATAGGAGAAATAACAGTTACAGGAACTGAAGGAACTACAACAAAAACAGGCAAAGCAGACTTAAAAATGCAAGCTGAAAACAAATTATCATTAAGAAAAGGAAAAGCAACAATCAAAGGATTAACCGGCACAACAACCGACTCTTTTAGAGACGCAGGAAGTCTTAAAGATTTAAAGCCTGGTGATGAACTAAACTTTGAAATAACAGTTGAAAACAACTTCCCAAGCAGCGGAAGTAGAGAAACCGACATGGATGATGTTGAAGTAACATTAGAATTAAGCGATGATTCAGACTTTGACATGGGCGAAGATAGAGATGATTTCTCATTATCAAGCAAAGACACTGAAGTATCTAAGCTAGATTTTGCAATTGTTGAAGATGCAGTATCAAGAACATACACAATGACAATAAAAGCAGATGCTACTGATGAAAATGGTGCAAGACACGGAGCAGTAATGCTTGTTTCTTTAGAAGTTAAGAGAGACGCTCATGACCTAGTGTTAAGAAAGGCATCATTAAGTCCTTCAAGACTTGTATGCGGCGCTTCAAGAAAAGTTACATTAACTGGAGAAGTATTAAACAGAGGAAGACTTGACGAAGATGAAGCAGTAGTAGAAGTAAGAAGTGATGATTTAGCAGTTGTAGAAAAATCAAGTGCTTTCGAATTAAACGAAGACGATACACATGATGTAAAACTACAATTTACAGTACCAGCTGATGCTACAGGAACATTCAACATAGATGCTTTAACAAGCTATGACCTTACAAAGGAAAATAATGTTAAAACATTAACTTTAACTGTTGACGAATGCAAAGAAGAAGTTAAACTTCCTGAACCTGTAAAAACAGTACCAACACCTGAACCAAAGAAAGAAGAAGTTACCCCAGTTGTTCAAGTACCTCCAGGAGTAGTTACCCAACCTGGACAAACTGTACAACAAGGAGTACCTCCTGCAAGAGTAACAAGCACGTTCAGAGAAAGCAACAACTACTTATTATTGCTAGCAGTTGCCTGCGCAGTAATACTAGTATTAATCGTTGCATTATTGGCTGCAACAGCTAAAAGAAGATAAAATCTTCTTTTTATTTTTTCTTTTTTATAAAATTTCTTTTTCTATCTATATCATTATTTTGTTAGCATTTTATTAATCTAATTTTAATTCATGATCGCATAAATAACAAGCGCGTTTTTGCGCACACAACAAAAACCAATCAATTAATAACTTTAGAGACGACCGATGCTTCAAGCTGGTGTTTGATTGATTCTTGCGAGCTTTAGCATCGGAAACTTGTGGCAGCGAAACTGCAATTGATTGTTAAATGAAAAGGATTCGCCCGCCGAAGTGATTCAATTCTCACTCCACAGTGGTAAAAATAGAAAGGTTTAAATAGGAGTTATTATTACACTCATACTATGACAATAAAGAATAAATTAATTCAAAGTACAGGTATTGCAATAGCTTTTTTTAACGAGATTTATTCAAAAAATTACACGGGGCCAATGGAGAATTTTGTGCATGGATATGCACATGATGTAACATTTCCTTTTGGTTTGTATTTTTTAAATAAATTAGCAGGTAACGCTAAAGAAGGCGAAGAATGGGCAAATGCAGCATTTGTTTTTCTAGGCGGGTCATTTTTTGAAGTTTTGCAGGGATTTAAATTATTTCCTGGAACTTTTGACCCTAAAGATTTTCTAGCATATGCTGCAGGAACAGGACTGGCAGTTGCAATTGATAAATTAACCTCCGGAAAGGAAACTACAAACACCCGATTTAACAAAAGATTGAATTCAAATATAAGCAACAATCTTAATTAATAATAAATCATGAAAATGAAGAAAAGACATAATCCAGAAATAGATTTAAACGATTGGAAAACACATTTAAAGGACTTATTTTCCTATGATCCTAGCATAGAGATAGTTGATATATATTTAGATATAGCTGAAGGCAAATATCACACTAAAACAGAGCATAATGATGGAAAAATTATTGAAGATGAATACTTAACTCTGATAATTCCTGCATTAAATATACATAATAATGAAATGCAGAAATTTGGAAAATTAGAAAAAGCAGTGTTGTTCAGAGATGCTAGAGGCGAAATAAATTTAAATGTTTACTTATATGAACGTTTAAGTGTGAATTCAACACCGAAATTTTACACTTTATAAATATGAAAAAATGGAAAAAACAAATTGAAGAATTATTCTCAAAAAATTCAATAAATTTTGTTTTAGTGAAACACTTCAGAGATGATAAATATCTCTCAGTTGTTTTTTATAGAAATGGTGAAATAGAAAGAAACGTTTACTTAAAAGAATTAAGCGATGCAATGAATAGTTTAAATTTAGAATATAAAAAAAACTATAAAGAAGCAGACTTAGAAGAAGAATACCCCGGAAAACTAAAAAAAGCATTGATAGGAAATAACTGGTTAGAACGTCTTGAACTTTTGATCAAAGAATATGAAAATCAAAAAGCAAAAGATCCATTAAGTCCTTGGTTACTAAGACATTTGTCTGAAACATACTCTTTATCAAAAATCAAAGAAATATATCAAATATTAGAAGAATTAGGACTTGAAACAGACCAAAAAGCTTTCTCCGATTACTTTGCCGCTGAAGAATTTTTTGAAAGAATAAAACATCATTGAAAATCTTTCAGTTTTTCTGAAAACTTTTCAGTTTTATTGAAAGATTTTCCAAAAACTTGTATGTTTTTTCAAAAATTTCTGGTAAACACTTATAAAAAACAAAAACCTCAATTTATTCTATGAAGAAAATCCTCGTCTTAATTTTGCTAATATTAGTAAATTCTGCATTTGCAGTTACAATAAATCAAGTATTGTTCGACCCAAAAGAAGAATCTGGGGGGGAAGCAGTTGAGTTATGGAACCCTGAAGATGTTGCAAGAGATATTTCTGATTGGTATCTGAAAACTGAAAGAAGTGAAAAAGATATAACTATACCAAAAAATACATTTATTGCACCAAAAAGTTACTTCTTAATAACTGATAACGGATGGAATAAATCTAAAGACAATCTATTATGGAGAAATGCAGATTATGAAGAAAGCATGACTTTGAACAATGCAGATTCATTTGTAGAGCTTAAAAATAGTTTAGGAGAATTAATAGAAAGAGCAAACTGGACTGCAGGAATAGGGTTAATCAAATCAAACAATACTTTTATTTACGGAATGCCGCAATTTTTCGGCAAAAACATAATTCCAATAGAGTTAATTATTGAAAATGAAGAATTTTTTATGCTTGATGAAAATAATAAAACAGGAATACAAATAAATCCGATTGCAGGAGGAATAAAAAAAGTTCCTCTACGAGTACAAAGCGCTAAAAAGCCCAAAGTAGAGTTTCTTGAAGAAAGTTATTTTATGAATGATGAAAAAAACGGTTATTACAATTTGACTTTAGAACTTCCTTATTATCTGCCTGCCAACAACTATTCTTTAAAAATAGACAACAAAACAATCGGTTTTGAATATTTAAGATTAGAAGATTATGAAGTTCTAACAAAGCAATTAATCGTCAAGAATAATGGAATTTTAGAAATGAAAAACACGGGCAATGTTGGTTTAAATTTATCATTAAGCATTGATATTCCAATAAATGCCTCATTAAAAACAAAAAAAGTTCAATTAAACACAGGTGAAGAAAAAAAAGTAAATCTAGAATTTAATATTCCAAAAAATATCGAAGCAGGAAAGTATCAAGGAGTGCTGAAGATTGAGTGAGAAGATTTATATATAACTCATTATATATTAACTATAGGTGATATATAATGGGAGAACCTACAACAATCCAATTAGACAAACAAGTGGTAGAAATGATGAAACAACTGAAAGAATATCCGAGACAGACGTATAATGAAGTTATACTTAACTTAGTAAAAGTTTTCAAAAATGTCAAGAAGAAAAATCAATACGATGAATTTCTACATAAAATTCAGCAGCAAAAAATGAAAGAACTTTGGGATAACAAAGAAGACGAGGCGTGGGAGAATGTTTAAACCTGGCGACATTATTTTAGCAAATATACAGTTTACAGATACTTTTGAAATAAAAATTAGACCTGCAGTAGTCTTGTTTGAAGAACACGACAACATAGTCATTGCAGGAATAACTAGCAACACTTCAATGAATGGAATATTATTAACAAAAAAAGAAGGGGCAGTAAAAGACAGCATTATAAAATTAAACTATATTTTTACTATTTCCAGCTCAATGATCCATAAAATGTTGTTTCATTTAAGTTCAGAAAAGAAAGAACTGTTGTATACACAACTAAACAAAAAATTAACTGGATTAAAATAATTTCAACAAAAAGACAAGAAAAAGAAGCAAAGACAATCTCTCAGGAAAGATACTTACCTAAAGGAGATGCTTTACATGCGATAATATCTCGCGATCATAACTTTTCCAATTTTTCAAAAGCAACACTTCCCGAAATAATTAATCATATTTTTTAATACTCAAGCCAAAACCAAGCAAAGATAAAATTCCTAGAGCTACTGAAAACCAAATATTGTTTTTTGCTTCACTTTTTTTATCTTTTAAATCTTGAGGCACTTTATCCATGTGCGAGTCTACAACTCTAGATATGTTATTTTGTTCTGCACCTATGAGATTTCTTTCATTTTCAAAAGTTTGATTATTAACCGCAGAACCATTGTAAGTCCTAACATTATTTTCATTAGGCAATTTCCCTGCCACCTCAATTAATTTATCATCAATTGTTTCCAAATCCCCTAATTGTTGAGCCGCAGACTGAATAAGCTCTTTAGCATTCAAGGGGTCAGGATATCTTGCAGGATGATGCACGGGAACTGTTGATTTACCTGCATGAACAAAAGTTGTGTAAGATCCTCTATATGTTAATTCATAAACTGCTGAGTCTAAATTAGAAGTTATTCCTTCTAATCTTTTTGATTCTACATAATCTGCATTCTGCATCAATACTCTTTCTGCTTCATTCAATCTACCGCAGGAAGAAATACCGTATCCAAAAGAAAAAACAAATCCTAAAGCAGAAACAACTGTACAGGCAGTTTTAAGAAAATTATGCTTAGGAGCATTATAATTTGAATAATAAGTTTGTTGATAACTTTTAAATGGTTCGTAACTTGTAGATCTTTGCCCACTAGGACTTGATGCAGGAAAATCGATTTTTGGAGTATTTTTTACAGGAGTCTCATTACTAGATGTATCCTCTCCAGGATTCATTTCCCACTTTCTTCTATCTTCTGAAGTTATTTCGGGATTGTGTCTTTTATGCATAAAGCAAATATTTATGACATCTATATTTAAAGCTTTCTTTTTTACTACTACAAAGTGATAAATAATAGAAAGATTTATATATTAGTACTGTTTAATATTAATAACTTAAAATCTTGAGGAAAATAATGGACTTAACAACAATAATAGAAGACAAAGATGTCATTTCTGGAATAAGCTTAGAAGACTATGAAGATGAGAGAACGAAAGTTTTTCTTTTGTACAAAGGTAAAGGTTGCCTTGATGTTATCATTGTTCCTTTTGGAGAAAATATAAAAGAAACAGAATTTATTCAGTACATAAGATTTGATACTGATGCTGGAAGTACACTTCACACTTTTCTTCCTGAAGTAGAAATAAAAGAACACATCACGGAAAAAGGATTAATATATTTTTCAGTTGAAAATGACCGTATAAAAGCAATATTGCCATATGAAACTGACAAATTATTCAAAGATTTACCTTTTAGAATATTCGGAAACTTTTTGGCAAGAAAGATTAAAGAAGTCACTGCTGAAATTGTAAAAGAGTATGATACTTTTGAACAAAAAGTTAAATCTGCAGACAATCCTATTGAAAAAGCAGTCTTATATGCTTCTTTCAGCAATAGATGCCAAAAAATGTTTTCATCAGTAAAAGGGAATATTGAACGTATGTTTAAAGATGAAAATTCCCCTGCAAAATACATGCCAATTTCTATGCCAGACGTAATGCAAGAGCACAAATCTTATAGTCATATCATAGATTTTTGTGTTGGATGATAAAACATGCAAAAAATAATCGATTATTGGAGAAGAGCAAGAGAGAGCTTAATAGATAGATTTGGAGATGTTTACGAATCTACTCAATTCAACAATTATTGGCACACCACGCAGTATACTGGTCCGTTTGAGAAAGATTATGATGGTAAATTTTGTTATCAAGCACCATTAGATAAAATACTCGAAGATGCAACAAAATTGAAGCCATTTGTTAGAAGAAATGAAATTATAGGCTTTAAACACAGAACTAGTGAAAATAAACTCGATGATCCATTCAACGGTCAATTACCTGTTATGATTGTTTTTTCAACACATAAAGGAAGAAATAAAGTTTTAGAAATTCTCAGAAGTATCGGAGTAACTGATGCCCGATGGGAAGAAAATAATCAGCGCATAAGTCCTCTAGAAATTTCAGTAAGAGAAAAGCAAATGAATGAACAAAATAAAAGCAGTCCCTATTCAGTATAATAATTTTAGTTTCTTCCCGTAATGTGCGTCCCAGGCAATTTTACCGAATGGTTCTATCATTTCTCCTTCAGGAATTAATGAAAATGGTGCAAAATAGGGCTCTTTTTCTAGTTTAGCAAAAGTCCAGTTTTTACCTATTTCTGGAATGATTGTTAAGAAATTCTGACCATTCCAATAAGCAATACTTGAGTGTTCTCCATCACCATAATACCATTTATCTTTTTGCAGAATAGATATTTCTTCAGTTCTTAAAATACCCAAGTCATTGAATAAAATAAATGGCTGAAAACACCCGAATTTATCATCAAAATGTCCTTCACCTTTAACAACCCAACGATTAACTTTGTAGCATAAAGTTAAGAATAAATCATCATGAGATAACGCAATATTAGTATTTCTACCTCTACCAATATACCAGTGATTTTGCTTAATTTCATTTTTTGGTATGATGGTTAATATTTTTTCAAGCATAAAATTAAGAGGTATATTTGATTTAAATAGTTTAGGAAAAAGAAAGAACTATTTTTTTAAGTTCAACAATTTTGTTGAAATCAGCATCCAGAGTGATCAGAACAAAATTATTTTCTATTGCTTGACTTGCAATCATTAAATCGGCTAAAGGCAAACTCAAACCTTTTTTTTCACAAGTACTTTTTAAATCACTTAAAATTTCTGCAGTTTTATCTGTCGTTTGGATAACTTTAAACTTTTTTACAAACAAAAGAGATTTGTTTTTATTTTTAACATTCTTTTCAGACAATCCGTTGTAGAATTCAAAGTAGCTCATAAAAGGAATTTGAGCAGGCAAAGGATAGAGCTTAACCAATTCCTTTAACTTGTCAATCATCAAATTGTTTTTTCTTTCTATTTCTATTAAAATTGAGGTATCAAATGCTAAAATCATTGCCTGAAACCGTATTCTTTTCTAAAAACTTTAACGTGAGTCTGTAGTTCTTGAGCTTCTTTTTCACTCAAGAGTCTTTCTCCCTCAAAGATTTCTTTCCAGAATTTAGTAGCATCTCTCTCATACGTATTGACCATTTTTCCCAGCAATTCACCCATACCAACCCTATTTTTCACTGCAAGATTCTTAAATTTATACCAAACTCCTTCATCCACATTTTTAATCGTTTTAACAGTCATAAAAGTATTAAAATAATACCAGTATTTAAATATTACCATTTTTATTTAAATTTCACAGCAAGATTTATATACCCTTTGCGCTTTCTTTTTCATGCAAAAGAGAGGGTTTTTATCGTCGACAAAAGTTAAAAAAAATGGAAGAAGAAAACAAGCCAAAAAAGGAAGAATATAGTGCTGAAAGTATTCAAGTTTTATCCGGCTTAGATCCTGTAAAGAAAAGACCTGGAATGTTTATTGGAAGCACAGACGAAAGAGGATTGCATCATTTAGTTTATGAAGTTGTTGATAACAGTATTGACGAAGCCATGGCAGGATATGGTAAAAAGATAATTCTAAAATTAACAAAGGATGGTTATGCCAGCATAGAAGATGAAGGCAGAGGAATGCCAGTAGATAAGCATCCACAATATAATGCATCTGCAGTTCAAGTAATTCTAACAGTTCTTCACGCTGGAGGAAAATTTGATAAAAACACTTACAAAGTAAGCGGGGGACTGCACGGAGTCGGTGTAAGCGTCACAAATGCATTATCTGAACACTTAATTGTTGAAGTAAAAAGAAACAACAAATTATACAGACAAGAATACAAGTACGGAGATCCTATAAATGAACTCACTGTTGTTGGAGAATCAACTCACACAGGAACAACAGTAACATTCAAACCAGACTCTAAAGTTTTTGAGACAACTAATTTTCATTTTGACACATTAAAAAGAAGACTTAGAGAATTAGCATTCTTAAATAAAGGAATAACCATTCAGATTATTGATGAAAGAACAGGTAAAGATGAAACATTTAAGTATGATGGGGGAATAAAAGAATTCGTCAATTACTTAAATCAAAACAAAAACAAATTATGTGAAGTTATTTATTTTGAAAAAGAAAAAGATGGGATAACTGCAGAAGTTGCTCTTCAATACACAGATAGTTTCAACGAGCAAGTTTTTAGTTTTGCAAACAACATTAATACTCATGAAGGAGGAACACACTTAACTGGATTCAAGACTGCATTAACAAGATCGTTAAATAATTATGCAGACAAAAAAGGCATAGTTCCAAAAGAAATAGTTTTAACAAGCGATGATTTCAAAGAAGGCTTAACAGCAATAGTTAGTATCAAAATACCAAATCCTCAATTTGAAGGCCAAACAAAAACAAAGCTAGGCAACAGTGAAGCTAAAGGGATAATTGATACAATAGTTAACACTTCTTTATCAACATATCTTGAAGAACATCCCAGTGAAGCAAAAACGATAATTGGAAAATGCATAGATGCTGCAAGAGCTAGAGAGGCTGCAAAGAAAGCTAGAGAATTGGTAAGAAGAAAAAGCCTTCTAGGAGGTTCAGGTCTTCCAGGAAAGCTTTGGGATTGCAGCAGCAAAG
>JACRAI010000050.1 GCA_016213425.1 archaeon
CCTTTTTTCTTAAAATTAATGCAATCCATTAACCTGTATAACTTGTTTGCTTTCAATTCTTCATGATCTTCTTTTGTGATGTAATATTTATTTTTTGTTTTGAATTTTCTTTGCCCTCTTTCTTTAAAACTAGGATGCAAATCTAATTCTACATCTTGTTCCGGAGCATTTTCAACAGTTATTTCTACTGGATCTTTAATGAAGAAATATCTGTTGCTTGAAGGATCCAAAATTTCTTTATTGTGATAATTTATTGCTTTAAAGAAATCTTCTTTTGTTACAGTTTTGTCATTTTGCGAAATACCCATTTCTTCCATGAATTTCAAGAATGCTTCAGGTTGGTATCCTCTTCTTCTTAATGCTCCTAGAAATGGAAGTCTTATATCTTCCCAGCCTTCATACTCTCCCGCTTCTATTTTTTTTCTAGTTTCTGAAGTGCTTAAATTCATTCCTTCAAAATTTGTTTTTCCAATAAAAAGGTGTGTTGGTTCACTCCATTGAAAATCATCGAGCAAATATTTTTGTCTTTTAGCATTATCCATATGATCTTTTCCACGAATGGTGTGAGTTATTCCGAATTCGTGATCGTCTACTGCGACTGAGAAATTCATTAAAGGCCAAACACGAGCTTTAACTTTTGGGTGAGGATTGTCGTTAATTCTCATTGCAGGCCAGTCACGCATTGCTTGATTTGGATTGTTTAAGTCAGTTTTTATTCTTACAACTGCATCTCCTGGTTTTAAGTCTGAGAACATTCTTTGCCATAAAACTAATTGTTTTTGTTTAGGAACTTCACGGCAAGGACATGCTTCTTTGTTGTTCACTAATTTTTTGAATTCTTCTGAATCACAAGTGCAAACATAAGCTTTACCTGTTGCGATTAATCTTTCACAGTAATCATGATAAATTTGAAGTCTTGAAGATTGAATTATTACTTGGCTTACTCCGTTTTTTGTCAGCCAATTAGCATCTCTAGGTATTAATTCATAAGCTTTTGGATCGATATTTTCTGGATTAGTATCTTCAATTCTGATTAATAATTTTCCTTTGTATTTTTGCGCGTACAAATGATTTAAGCTCAATACTGTTGCGTGACCTACATGTAAAGGTCCTGAAGGGGAAGGTGCAAAACGAAGAACAACATTACCTTTAACATTTGGCAAGTCTTTCAATCCATGTCTTTTTTCTTTAGGTGCTTCTTCTAAAAGTTCAGGAGCTTTTTCTTGTAGTTCTTTTGTTTGCTCTTCAACACTTAAGTCATTAACTTCGTTAACTATTTCTTGAACTTCTTTGGATATATCTTTTAATTGTGATTTAAGTTCCGGTTTAACTTGAATTAATTTACCAATCACGCTGCCAATCTGAGCCTTGCCTTCATGCTTCACTGCATTCTGTAATGCATAATTTCTTAACAAGTCTTTCATGAAATCAATAAATAATTATTGGTTTTTAAAGTTTTATGTTGTGCTAAGTAAAAATTCTAGTTTAAGTTATTCTTGATTTGCTGAATCATATGAAAGTTAAGTTCGAGCGGAGCGAGATTAAAAGATAAAGAAATTATTATTCAGTAGATAAAATAAATTTATTACTGATTCAATTTAGAACTCGTTTTAAACACTAAAATATTCTTGAATTTTCTTCATTATTAGGCTTTTAACTTCTTCTTGCGTGACTATCTTTTTCGTGCTTCTTTGATACATTCTTGGAAGTTCAGCTACTTTGAAAGGAAAATCTTCTTTCCAGTGCAGTTTTCTATCTCCTTTCCAATCATACATGAATTCATTATTCCCCTCTAAACTGTTTCGGTACATTGTAAGGGTTTTTTGTGATTTGTCATTTATATACTATGTGGCAGAAATGATTTTAAAATGAATAAAATGACAAAAATATGTATTTTTTGACAAATATATTGGTTTTTTTGGTTTCAGTAAGTTTAAAAATAAATAAATCAAAATGAATTCATGAAACAAATTTTAGTTGTAAGCGACTTTCATATCAGTGAAGGCTTCAATTCTCTTTTAGAAGATTTCTTTTATGAAACTGAGTTTATTGATTTACTAAAAAAATATTCAAAAGATACAGAACTGGTTATTAATGGTGATTTTGTTGATTTCTTGCAAATAACTTATGTGCCTGAACAATTCAAATCTGAAGCTACTGAAAGTGAATTAAGGTATGGATTGAAAACAAGTCCTGAAAAAAGTGCTTGGAAAATTAAATATGTTATGAACAAACACGAAAATTTATTCAAAGCACTTGCAGAATTTACACAAAAAAATAATGTCTACCATCTTAAAGGTAATCATGATGTAGAATTTTATTGGCCTGAAGTTCAAAATACTTTTCACGAAGAAATGAAAAAATTAAATCAAAATTATAACGAGTCTAATTTTAAATTTTTGGACTGGTTTTATTACAAACCCGAACTTGTTTGGATAGAACATGGAAACCAGTATGACAGTTCTAACAGCTTCTGCAACTTACTTCATCCTGTGCTTCCAGATAAAAAAGAGATAGAGCTTCCTTTTGGAAGTTGTTTCTGCCGCTACGTTTTTAATGAACTAGAAAAATATGACACTTTTGCAGACAATATTAAACCTGTAGGAAAATACTGGTTTTGGGCGTTAAAAAACAAACCAAAACTAGCGCTGAAATTTCTTTTGGCTTACTTTCCTTTGGCAAAAAACATAGTAGACAAATCAAGACTGACAATGTATGATAACAAACAAAAAGAACAAACAACTAGATTGCATGAAAAAAAATTGAAAAAATTAAGTGCAGAAGTAAAAATACCTTATAATAAACTGCAAGAAATAGAAAAATTAAGAGTGCCTCAATTATTAGAAGGCAAAAGATTCTTCTTAGCACTAATTAAAGGACAGTTAAGTGAAGAAGCAAATCTTAACAAAGCAGCGAAAAAAATAAAAGAAATATTGAACGTAAAATATGTTGTTTTTGGTCATACACACTTAGCTGAACAGAATGAAAATTTTCTAAATACAGGAACTTGGACACCAATAGTTAAAGAAGGAAAAATAGAAAATATATCAACATCAAAAAAGTTAACATATGTATTAATAAAAAATGGAGAGGCCAAAGTTAAAGAATGGAAATAATTAAAGAAATTCTAATTAATGGTTCTGCTTTGTACTTGAAAAAGCATCAAACAATAGTAATTTCCGACCTTCACTTAGGCTATGAAGGGTATTTAGAAAAAAGAGGCGTTTTAGTCCCAAGATTCCAGTTAAAAGACACAATAGTTCAAATCAAAGAATTGCTAAATAAATTTAAAGTTAAAAGAGTGATCCTAAATGGAGATGTAAAACACGAATTTGGAAAAATCTTAAGTCAAGAATGGAAAGATATAACCAAATTATTCCATATCTTAAATGATTATGAAGTTATAGTAGTTAAAGGTAATCATGATGTGATTCTTTATCCTATAACTGATAAAAAAAACATAACATTAGTTCCAGAGTATAGAATTGATGATGTTTTATTTATTCATGGAGACTATGCGCCAAAACTTGATAAAAAAATTAAAACAATAATTATGGGGCATGAACATCCAGCAATAAGCTTCAAAGAGAAAGGTCGGGTGGAGAGGTACAAATGCTTCTTAAAAGGTGAATACTTAAGCAAAACGCTTATTGTTCAACCATCATTCAACCCATTAATTGAAGGCAGTGATGTTATGAAAGAGCAATTCTTAAGTCCCTTATTAAAAGACCTATCTGACTTTGAAATAATGGCTATTTATAAGGAAAAAGTGCTTAATTTTGGAAAGCTTAATAAACTCAGACTCAAACTATAAGTAAAAATAAGACTAATACGAGGTGAAATTCATGGCAAAACCAAAACTAAGCTTCTACGACGTAAAGTCTAAAAAGAAGTTTGAATCTGACGACTACAAAGTAAAAGAAAAGAGCGGAAGATTCTTTGCGGTAGCAAAATCCAAATCAGGACCGCATGAGTGCTGGAGAGTTTTAAGCAAGGACCAAGCACAAAAATTAAAATAAAAATTTCTTAATTCTTTTTATTTCTTTTTTTTTAATGATTTTTCATTTGATATCTAACAAATTATGACTTGTTTTGTTAAAATAATAGAAAAGTTTAAATATGTGTTGACACATATTGCAAATAGGTGATCGATATGGTTAATATGACTCTCTCAATTCCGGAGCAATTGCATAAAGAAATGATGTTTCACTCTGAACTTAAATGGAGTGACGTTGCAAGACAAGCTTTTGAAAAAAAAATAAAAGAATTACATTGGATGAATAAAGTTCTAGAAAAAAGCAAACTAACAGAGGAAGATGCAGAAAGAATTGGGCATAAAATCAAAAAAGAAATAGCTAAAAGGTTTGCTTAATGAGGTTGGTAGTTGATACAAATAGAATTATTGCTGCGCTTATTAAAAATTCTACTTCTAGAAAAATTATTACTTATTTTAATGCTGAACTTTTGATGTTGAATTTCTCTGAAACAGAAATTGATAAATATAGAGATGAAATAATTGAGAAAGCCAAAATAAGAGAGGAAGAATTTGAGGTTATTCTAAATGCATTAAAAGAAAAATTAATTGTTTTGAATGATGATCTTATTTTAACTAAATTTGATGAAGCAAAAAAAATAATGGATAGCATAGATCCTTCAGATACTCCTTTTATAGCAGCGGCACTAGCTACAAATTCAGATATTTGGTCTGATGATAAACATTTTAATCTGCAAAAAAGGATAAAAATTTGGAGCACCAGGGATTTAGTTGAAATAATTTAATTTAACTATATTTGATTTTTATTATAATCTGAGCAATACTACAAACTTCTAACTTTTTCTACCAAGCAAGCATTCCATGGCTTTTCTTGAAGTTTTCATAATGAACCCATAACATTTTCTTTGCCTGTTTTTCTGCGCTCTCTTTTTCTTTTTTATCTTTTGCTGCGTTTTTTTCTGCTTCTTTTCTGCCAGGAACTTTTTTGTTAGAGGGCAGGCCAAACATATCTTTGAAACCTTTACCTATATCTGTGAATGGTGAAAAAAATCCTGGTTGTTCGGGCTTTTTTTCTGGTTTTTTTCTTCGTAAAAGACTTCTTGCTTCTTCTCTTGAAAGGCCTGTTTTGCCTGCAATATCACTAACTTCTTGCTCGCTGTAAGGAATTTCTTCTTCAGCTTCTTTAAGATACTTCCACAAATCTTCACCTATAGCGTCAATTGTTGACTTTATTGTGTTATCTACTTCTCCCAAACTCATCAAGTCCATTCTTTCTTTCATTTGAATAAATCTGTTAATATCTTCTTCTTTCCAAGCGTAAGCTCTCCATGTTACTGTTGTTTCACCAACGTGTAAAGGTCCTCTATGATATCTTGAAGGATCTGAATAATCCATGCTAGGTCTCGTTCTGTAATTGAAAGTTAACAATATACATGCATAATAGTCCTTGTTGCCTTCAGGTATTGCAGCACCTAAAATTTCTATGTCAACTAAGCTTCCTTCAAAGGAAGAGATTAGGTTTGCACTTGCAGTTTTTGACAAGTCTTCTCTTAATCTTTCTGCGTGATGAAGATAAGGTTTCAGCCAGGCCAAATACATTTTTAAAATATTATAGTGTTGTCTTAAATATTTTAGTTCGAACATCTTTCTTTGTTTTAATTCTTTAAAATTAGAATCTTTCCAAATTACATATTGATGTAATTTTCTTTTTAAAACATTTTTAACTGTTGTAGGTACACCTATTTCGTTGACCATTTTATCTACATCTTCTGATTTTTTAGGATGAACACTGAAAAAGAAATCTGGCAAACTGGTGAATTGTAATTGCTGCGCCATTTGGAAGACGTTTGCACTGACTGCTTGTCCTTGAACTTTGCCATCCACTAAATCAACCCATATTCCTTTAAGAGTTATCTCTGCCGCCTCCATTCCTTTTCTTACATCTTCATGATATTGCAATCTTTCATCAATCCATTTTAAGTCTCTGACTAATTGAAATAAATCATTTCTTACAAACTGGCCTATTAATGCCAGATAGCTTTGAACTTTATCTTGAGCTAACCCTAATCTTTGTCCCGCTGCTCCGTAAAAACTGCTGTGTTCTGCAGCAGTGAAAACGTCGGTTAACTTGTGCACATTTGGAAACCCTAAATCTTTTTGCAGGTGATTTAAGCTCCAGAAATAAATAGGTTCAATGCTTGTGTGAAAGTTTTCATAAATTAAATGATATTTATTTAACGGCTTAGGGTAATCAACCATAACCATTTGATCTTTAGCCAATTCCATAAAGTCAGTGTCAGCATCTTTCATGACTTGATCGCTAACTGCTTTTACTCCTTTTTCATTCTTCAATTTTTCTAAGTATTCTCTGATTTCTTCGGGTGTGCCTTTATATTTTCCTTTAGCATCACCTTTAACAAAACCATGCATTAACAATAATTCCTGTTCTTCATTCATATATTGTATTTCACCTTTTTTTGTTTAAATAATTATCTATGATCTAATACAAGTGTATATCTTTTGGATGTTCTACGAAAATGATCTTGTTTCTTTTGATTTCTGAAATGTGATTTTTTCTTTCTTTAAGTAAATCTTTTGATTTTTTCTTTTTAAGAAGCCAAGAAATTTGTCTTCCTCCCAAGAAATCTGGCAGGATCACATAAGAAGCTCCTTTTTCATACAATTTTAGAGCTTCATCAGCCTCTTTACAGGATATTATTATTGAAGCAGAAGTGTTTTTTTCTTTTATTTTTTTTAAAAGTAAAATGTTTGCCTCCAAGTCATTAATAGTTGAAATTATTGTTTTTGGTTTTGAGAAGTCTATTTCATCTAATAACTCATAATCTCCTGCATCTCCGTACCTGCATTCATAACCTTTCTCAGCTAATGCTTCAATTATTTTAGGATTATAATCTATTATAAGAACTTCTTTCTTCTTTAGATTGTTTAATAACACGCTCCCACTTCTATGGCATCCAAAAAGCAGGATGTTATAAGGTTTATCAGTGTGATGATTATATTCGTCTACTTTTTTCCCTTTTCTTTCAAAAATAGAAAGATATTTTGAAATGTGTAAATATATTTTTTCTGAATATAATATAAGATAAGTTGATAATCCTATTGTTATCACTCCAACAAATGTAACAAGTGCAAGAATGTCACTTTTCAAATGGCCTAGTTTAACTCCTAAAGTAATTAAAATTAATGAAAACTCACTTATTTGAGCAACATTTAAACCCGCCAAAAAACTATTTCTTTTTGTGTAACCTATCAGGCACATTATAATCATAACTATTAGTGGATTCCCAATAAGAATAAAAACAGAAAAGGCAATCATAGGGATTATAAGAGGGGTAATATTTTCAAGCCGCATTTGTGTTCCTATAAGTATAAAAAACAGTAAAATAAAAAAATCTCTTAAAGGCTTCATTCTAGAACCTATCTCGTAATGGTAGGGTGATAATGACAAAGTTATTCCCGCTAAAAAAGCACCCATTTCAATTGTAAAATTAAAGTAATAAAATAATGTTGATAAAATAAGGCACCAGCTTAAAGAAAACAAAAGCAATAATTCCTGACTTTTAGAAATTATATTCATCAGAGAAGGTAAAATGTAATTTCCTACTAAAAGCAGTGAAATCAACAAAAATGCTCCAGCAATGAAGTTGTAAGAAATTAATTGAAAAAGATTTTCGGTTTTTGAAATTGATGGAAGAATTATTAAAATCATTAGAGCGATTAAATCTTGAACTATAAGCAAGCCCATTGATATTTTACCATATAAAGTTTCTAAATCTTTTTTGTCAGATAATAACTTCATGATGATTATGGTACTGCTAAACGTTAATGCAACAGAAATGTACAAAGCAGGAAGAGTTGCGAATCCTAAAAGTTTAGCAATTAAAAAACCAATCAATGATGTAAACAAAACTTGACCTACTCCTGTAATTAATGAAACAGACCCAACTTCTTTAAGTACTTTAGGACTAATATTTAATCCTACAATAAAAAGAAGCAAAGAAACACCTATTTGAGCAAATGTAGTTATTAATTGAGGAGATTTAATAATATTCAAGAAATAAGGACCTACGATTACTCCTGTGATTATGTAACCTATAAGCAAAGGCTGTTTTAAAAATCGTACAATTGTTGATATTACTAAAGCAAAAAAAAGAATAACACTAAGTTCAACAAATATTATTTCTGTCATATGCCTCTTTTTTATCTTAAATAATTGTTTTGATATTTAAAAAGGTATCGATCGAAACATTTATTAATCAGAATACAAAGTATTGTCTAACATGAAAAGAGGTATTCTGTTAGCTTTATTTTTAGCAATTGTCCTATTTATAGTAAGTTGTGTCGCTCCGGCAGGCTATTGTGGTGATGGAATTTGTGATACAAATTTAGGAGAAGATCAATATAACTGTCCAGCAGATTGTGCTACGCAACCTATTCCTCAACCAGTTCCAACTCCACAACCGACACCTTCTTCTCCACCTTCAGGAAGCTCTTCTTTACACTATTTTGAACCTGCATCAGCTACTGACTTTAGAATCAAACAAAAAGATTACTTTGTTCTAAATGGAGTTGATGAAACGAATATAATGGAATATGAAGATATCGACACCACAAATAGTGTGTTAACCTTTACTGATTTAGCAACTGGAACAAGACAAGTAACTTATCAGCCTTCATTACATCAAGGAATTATGGGAGATACTTACTTGATAATGGGTGGAGTTCAACATGATGTTTTTGTAAGCGCTAATGGAGAATTGTCTATTGACATGAATGGTAATAGTAAAATTGATGGAAAAGAGCTGCAGTTAATAACTGAAGCACACAGTATGATAGACTTAGGAGATACAAATGATTTAAGTGGCAAACAAAAAGTGTCTTTATCAATCATTACTCCTGCAAAGAGAATTGAGAGTGCAAGAGCGGATGAAACAATAACTTTTGAGCTCTCAAAAAATCCTTCAGGTGAATTAGAAATAAGTTCAGTAATGCCAAAACCAGTGGTACACGTTTCGCAACCCATTTCTCAAAGAAGAATGGTTTACGGAAATTTTATAGAACTTGCTGGAGCTACTCCTCAATCAGTTAATAGTGGCAAGGAATTAAGAATAACACACCCACTTTCACAATTATTCTATGATTTATCTTTAGAATTGGACGGGGATAAAGTTAAGATAGAAGAGCCGAACAATCATTTAGAACTTAACGAATATTTAGGTGAAGTGAGATCTTCTTTCACTGAATATGACTTACCAAAATTGAAGGGAGGAATTATAACAACTCAAGCAGGAGTTACTCCATATGAACAATACCTGACCTTACCTAAGAATTATGGGCAAATATTTTTTGGAAGAGATCAATTTTATAACGTTGGAGAATATTTGTATTATGAAAGAGATAGAGAATTATTCTCTTACGATTTGGAGTTTGTTCCAGGACTTAAAGGAGATATAGTTAACAATGTTGTTTCTGATTGGTTTGATAAGCAAATAAATATTGGCGGAACAAATTATGATATTGTTAATGCTTCAATAAATGGGAATTCTATGAAATTAGTATTAATTGGCGGCTTAGTGAGTGACTCACTTAATGAAGGAGATAAACAGATATATACCCTGAATGGTAAGACTTACACTGTGGAAATTAAAGTTATATCTCAAAAAAATGATGAAGTGTTATTAGAAGTGAACGGTGCATTATTGCCAAAAATGAAAGTTGGAGATGTTGAACCACTTCCATCTGGAGATTTATTTGCAGTTTCAAGTATTATTTCTAGTGCTAATTTTTCTACAGTAAAATTCTTTTTGGGTGCAAATAAGCTAGAGTTTTTCGATAATGACGCTTCAAATAATAAGTATACAAATGGGGGACTTAAAGCAAATAATAATGTTGTTAACGAGGGAGATGTTATGCTTGTAGCATCAAGAGCGAATAAAGCAATAACTTTAAGTGCGCTGAAATACAGATTAAATGCTAAAGGACTAATAGGTCAAGGAGATATTTTTGTTCCTGAAGGCAAAAACTTACGTACTTATCTAAAAACTCCAGAGGCATTGATACTTAAAGATTTTGATATTGTTTTCAATAGTCATACTCCATTACCAGCTCAACTTTCAAGAATAAGTGTTTTCCCTAAAAAAATAAATCAGTATAATATAGATTTTAGTAATAAAACCATTGTTCAGACAACTGGCGGTGGAACCCAGGGAATTGTTAATGCTAAAAATGCTGATGAAATTATTACTGGTGGTTTTGTTAATGCCTTGGCAGTTATCAATTATATAAAAAAGAAGAATCCAAAAA
>JACRAI010000053.1 GCA_016213425.1 archaeon
AACGAAAAAAAATCAAGCGCTCCAAATTTAATTCACGCTTCAGGCAATGCAGAAGATGCAGACTACGAAGTTAAGTTATGGTTTAAGCCTGAAGAACTTCACTCATATAAAACAGTTCACGATATTCAAACAATACTAAGTTAGTTTGTAGTTTGCAGTGTACTACGAACTACAAGCTCCAAACTATAAACTAGTCAAGGGAAATCTTTAAAAACAATCATCCAACAATTTTTTAACATGGCAGTTGAAGAATCAAAACTTGAAAAAATGAAACGTTTGGCAGGAAGCCAAAGTAATATTAGAAATATTGCTACTAGCGCTCACATCCACCACGGCAAAACTGCTTTAACTGACAACCTTCTTGCAGCTGCTGGTTTAATGAGTGAAGAACTCGCTGGAAGTCTTGAAGGAGGAATGGCTACCTGGGCGCAAGGAGTTTACAAAAGAATTCAACAAGACAGAATCATGACTATTGACGCTGCTAATGTTTCAATGGTTCACAAATGTGGAGAGCAGGAATTCTTGATTAATCTGATTGATACTCCTGGCCACGTTGATTTTGGTGGTAACGTCACTAGAGCAATGAGAGCTGTAGACGGTACAATAGTTCTAGTTTGCGCTTCAGAAGGAGTTATGCCTCAAACAGAAACAGTATTAAGACAAGCATTGAGAGAACGAGTTAAACCAGTTCTTTTCATCAATAAAGTTGATCGTTTAATTAATGAATTATTAATGACTCCTGAACAAATACAAAAAAGATTGGGAGAAATAATTGTTGCTTTTAATGAATTAGTTGAAAAAATTGCTGAGAGCGAGTTTAAACAAAAATGGAAAGTTAATGCTGCTGATGGCAGTGTTGCTTTTGGTTCAGCTAGAGAAAACTGGGCTTTATCTGTTCCTTACATGCAAGCTCACGGAGTTTCATTTAAAGATATAATCACTATTTACAAATCAAGCGAAGAAGAGCGTCAAAATTGGGTTTGGAAAAACGCACCTCTTTTTGAAGTAATTCTTGATATGGTAGTTAAGCACTGCCCTAATCCTGCAGATGCTCAAAAATACAGAATTCCTAAAATTTGGAGGGGAGAAACAGAATCAGAATTAGGTCAAGACTTGTTAAAGTGCAACCCTCAAGGAAAAACTGCATTCATGGTAACTAGAGTCATGGTAGATCCTAAAACTAACCGAGAAGTTGTTTCAGGAAGATTATACAGCGGAGTAATCAAGGAAGGAACGACTCTTTACTTTAACAACCTTAAAACAACTCAAAGAATTGGTCAAGTAATTATGTTCCAAGGAATCAAAACTGAAATAGTTGATCAAATGACTGCAGGAAACATTTTTGGTATGATGGGAATAACCGCTGGAGCAGGTGAAACTATCACGGAAAATCCAGAGCAGCCTTTCGAAGAACTAAAACACATTTTCGAACCTGTAATTACAAAATCAATTGCTCCAGTAAAGCCTCAAGATATATCTAAAATTGTTGAAGTATTAAAGAAAATCTTAAGAGAAGACCCTTCAATAAAAGTAGAAATTAATAATGAAACAGGAGAAATATTAGTTCATGGATTAGGAGAATTGCAATTAGAAGTAATTGAAAGTAGAATTAAAGAGGAAGAAAAAATAGCTGTTAAAACAGGAGAGCCAATAGTTACTTACAGAGAAACAGTTCTCAAAAAAAGTCCTGAGTGTGAAGGTAAATCTCCTAACAAGCACAACAAATTATATTTCATAATCGAACCTCTTGAACCTCATATTAGAGAATTAATCAAGAATGGTGATGTTCGTGAAGGAAGAATTAAGAAAAAAGATTTTGTTTTAAGAGATACTTTTGTCGATGCAGGATGGGATAATGATACTGCTTTATCAGTTAAAGATATTTACAAAGGAAACATCTTTATTGATGAAACAAGAGGAAACGTTCAATTAAGTGAAAGTATACAATTAGTTATTGAAGGTTTTGAACAAGTTATTGACAACGGACCTTTAGCTAAAGAGCCTTGTTTTGGAATGAAGATTACATTAAGAGACGCTAAATTGCATGAAGACGCAATTCACAGAGGACCTGCACAAATGTATCCTGCAGTAAGAGATGGTATAAGAGAAGCAATGGTTAACGCAAGCCCTTGTATTTTTGAGCCAGTACAGACCAAATTGGTTGAAGGTCCTGAAGAATGCACTGGTGAAATAACTAAATTAGTAATGAACAAAAGAGGAGCAATAATTGATATGCAACATGAAAATAATATGTGTGTAATAAAGGCCAAATTGCCTGTTGGTGAAATGATAGGTTGGGAAAGCGCTTTAAGATCCGCAACAGGAGGTAGAGGGTTCTCATCGCTAGTTGACCAAAACTTTGAAAAAGTTCCAGGAGAACTTCAATCAGTAATTATCAAGCAAGTAAGAACAAGAAAAGGACTTACAGATTAAAGAATTATTCTTAAAGGTCTTCTATATTTTTCTTTTAATGTTTTTTTAATTTCTTTTTTTGTTTTCTCATGCATGACATCTTTCTGCTTGTTAGTGTATTTGCACATTATATTTTTAGACCCTTTCAAATGATCCGCTCCTAAGCAATGATTTAATTCATGCTTGAACACATTTTTGAAATTGTCCGATTTTAAACTCATAACCATAAATGGAGCGCCCATCATAGCCAACCCTTCATGAAAAGAGGTCCCTTTAGAACCAAAATAATTAAACAAGCCACAATAAATAACTGGTTCAGTAAAAGTGAATTGATTAGAAAAATAAAGCATCCTTAAATCTTCAAGTCTTTCACTAAAAGGATCTCCCTTTGTGTTTTCGGTGTATTCTTTTTTTAATAATTCAAATTTTTCTTTTGTAATTACGTTTTTTTGATATAAGTCTTGTATTTTTAAGAAATAAAAACCATCATAAGTCCAAAGGTGAAAAAATGGTTCAAAACGAATATCGAACTTTTTTTCGTAATCTTTAAAAATTTTTTTATATTTCTCTGCTTCTTCTTTTAAAAGAGCAACATATTCTTGAAGATTTTTTGCTTCTAATTCCTTGCCAGGGTGGCTTACAAAAATATCTATTTCAATTATTTTTTTCCCTATACGCAGATCTTCAGTTTCAATGTATACTTTATTAAGATCTTTTAAAACTTGTTCTAAACTTTCTTTCATGGATCATTGTATCTGTCTTCAGGACTTAACCAACCATCATAACTGCTCTTTTTTTCTTCTACCCTATAATTTTCTTCTTGAAACTGTTCTTCAAACATCATTTCCTTTTTTTGTTTTTCAACGTGATTTAATCGTGATCTATTAAAAACAAAACTAGTGAGGTTTCTAAAAATTTCACCACTTGCTAAACCTGTTAAAGCATAATCCCATTTTCCAGAATTAGCTCCATAAATTATTGAACTTGCAAAAATAATATTAGGAATTCCTTTACTAACTCCTCTATCTATAATTTCTACTAGAGTTAAAAAATTCTTTTTTCTTTTTGCGTCTATAGGTTTATCCCATAAATCATACTCTGCACGCCATTTTTCATTTTGATAAAATTTTCCTGCGTTCGCTCCTGTAAAATATTCTAAACAAAACCATTTCAATTTTTCAACTAAACCCATTGTTAAACCTCTTTTTTTAACCAATAATCCAATGAATTTTTTCTTCTTTCAAGTCCTGCTGCTTTTCTTAAATTTTCATAAGACTTGCCGTAAAAGTATCTAGTGATTTCTCCAGAGCTAACTCCGACAAAAGGAATTAAAGGTTCTCCAGAATACCATCCCCAAGCAATAGAACCAAAACTGAGCAAGTTAGGAATTCCTTTGCTAGCGCTTAAATCTATAAATTCCAAAAAATACCAATTAAACTTTTTATCACTATCACTTCTAGCCTCTTTGTACAATTCATGCACATCTGTACCTAAAAAGTAATTTTTTAACCCCATTTTTCACTTATATACGGTAGAAACAAGTTATAAAGCTTTCGACCAAAATTTGAGAAATTTTGATCAAAATCAATGATTTCTTCCAAAACTTAATTCTCTGATTTTTTCTGTGTATTCTACGCCTGCTTCGTAATTTATTCCTGTTCTTAAAATTCCGTTTTCATCTTTATTAGGAAAAAAGAATGGATTGTAAAAAGGATACACGTGTTCGTTTTGATATAATACTAAACCTTCAAGAGTAAAAATAGACATTATTGCATCAGGCGTTCCTAGAAAAGGTATTCCTGTGTGTGCTTCAAGTACAGTTTCTCCTTTGAAAATATCCCAATGCTGAATTTCTTTAGGAATTTCTTTCAAATGAGTAACTTCAATGCTATTATAAGGATTTACTCCTCTTAATTCACCAATTATTATATCTTTTTTATTCATCTGGTTGATGTAAGTTATGACTACAGATTTTCTGATATATTTTGGAAGATCATTCATTGCTTGAACTCTTTCTTCAATGTTCATTTTTACCTTCTAAAAAAGATGTGGCTTATGAGGTATCCTAATCCGTATCCTGCAGATTTGACTCCGATGGATGTTTCAATATCACTTAAGTTTCCGCCATTGTATAAAATAATTATTTCTGGAGTGAATGAAAAACCTAAAGTTAACAAAGTCATTAATTTTCTGGCAGTGCTTTTGGTATAACCTCCATAAAGTCCGCTTCCAGCACTCAAATGGTGACTGAAATTTAATCCGCCAGGTACATGACTTGTTACTATTGGGCTTGCGCATTGGCTAACTCCTAAAAAATATGCTACTGCACTGCATGCAAGAACTGGAGGGATAGCCCCTAAGCTTTCAGAAATAACTCCTTTTGTTTGGTTTGGAGTTTGTGGTTTGGAGTTTGTAGTTGGTTGAATTTTTTGTTCAAGAGACGTGCTGGAAAATTCTTGGATTAAAGCAACTTCTTGCCCTGTATGTTCTTTATACTCTTCAGCGAATTCCTTCGCTTGACTTAAAGCTTGAGGTGTATAAGCTCTTATTTTGATAGGATTAAACTTTCCATCCCTAAATAAAGGCAATAATTTTCTGTCTGTTTTACCATCTTCCGTTTGAATAGTAGTCTCAAAAAGATTTATTTCAATATATTTTTCAAATTCAGTTCTTCTGAACCATCCTTTTTTCTTAATTTTTGAGAAATCCCAATTCGTTTCCCCGGAAGCTTTCAATTCGCCTTTTGATTCAAAAAGCTCATAACCTGAAGTTGAGTAATAATTGTTAAAATAAAGATCTCTCCCAAAATACTTCTTAACTAACTGACAGAATTCCTCTCTTAAAGCATGCGTGCCTTTCTCTATCTTAACTTTATCTTCTAAAGCATCATTATTTCTATCAAATGCTTTCACTGCAGAATCTTCTTTAACAATGCCAAAATTTTTCAAATCTTCAGGTGTGATTTCCGGATTGTGTCTTTTCTTTTGTTGTTCCATTTTATT
>JACRAI010000054.1 GCA_016213425.1 archaeon
AAAGCCAATTCTGTTTTGGAAAAGATTGTATGTAGCTCACAACAAATCACCTCTTTTTACATTAAATAGATAAATAAGTTTAAAAATGTTTTTAAAAAAATCTTTGTTTTTTTATTATTGACTTGTATGTTTTAAAAATATTTATGTTGTTGATAGTACATAATGCTCCCGCCGGGATTTGAACCCGGGTTACCGCCTTGAGAGGGCGGAGTGATGGGCCGGACTACACTACAGGAGCTCAAATGAAAAGAAATGTTTGCTGTTTTTTAAAGTTTCCATACTAATTTGAGGTTTATAGTTAATGGTTTACAGGAGTCTGTGAACTGCAAGCTGTAAACTACACGCTACTCCATGCCCATTCAAAATAGTCTACATAACTATCTGCGCTTTCTTTGTTTTTAACTAGAATTGCTAATGGAACACTTTCAATACTTGGTGTTAAAGGAATAATAACAACTTTATCTCCGTAAATCAATACTGTCATTAAATTTCTCATTTGTTTAGGCAAAAATTTAAATTGAATATTTCTAAATGTCCGCATCAAATCTTTAGCGTTTTTTCTTGTTGTTTCATTATCAATTGACAATGCTTTGATTTTTATGTTATTTTTTTCAGTTCTTTTGTAAAAATGCGGCATGAAATAAGGCAAGGTTAGTGATGCTTGTCCGCCAGTTCCTAAGGCGAATAAAGTTTTTCTCTCTTTAATTACGTCTTCGAGGATTGTTTTCAATCCTTCTTTACCTTTATAAATTTCAGCATTAACTTCTTCAGCAGTTTTTTCAAACATTAATTTTAATGTTGGCAACGCTTCGTTAACTGATGCTTCTTTTTCTTTAATTAAATCAAATAATTTTTCAGGATTTGTCGGGTGAAAAGTTTTTTTACCTTTTTCAATTATATGAGTAACTAATCCTTTATGTTCTAATTTTTCTAAGACATCATAAATTTTTGAAGAAGCAATGCCGGTTTTTCTTATTATCTTGCTAGTTGTTGTCGGTCCTAAATCAAGAAGTGCTAAGTAAACTCTTGCTTCTCTTTCCGACAAACCTAAATTTTTAAGTGCTAGTTCTACATTCATAAGTTTAGTTTGCTCTGCAAGTATTAAAATCTTTCTAAAAAAATACTCACCCTTAGGAGTAGCTAAATTGATATACCTACCGGCAATTCTTGTGTATTATGCACGGAAGTGCGGAGGAATTAAAATGACAAGTTTACAAACAAAATTGGGTTTCGGTTTCGTAATGGGAGGTTCTTTTATTGCTGGCGCAGTATTAGGATACTCTAAAGGTAAAGGAATAGCAACATCCGGATTAGAAGATTTTGCTTTAACATACGCGCCAGTTCCAGTTGGAGCTTTAATAGGCGCACAAATTGAGCTTAGTAAAGAAAGTAATCGTGGGCCTTTTGAAGGTTTAGGAGCTCTTTTTGGCGGAGCTGCAGGCGGAGCAACATCATTTGTATCTCAAGGTGCAGGATATCTTGCAGGTTATACTTTAGGAGGCGTACTAAAATGAATAAAAAAGATTTAACTAGATTTGTAGTTTATGGAAGTGTTTTTGCAGGTTCTTTTGGTGCAGGATTTTACAAAGGTTCTGCTGATGCTAAAGGAATTAATTTGCCAGGAATTAGTGATATTGCTTTATTGTGTGCTCCGCCAATTATTGGAGGAATTGCAAGTGCACGTCTTGAAGCGCGTCTCGATAGAAAGAACTATTCAAATCCTATCGAAGCGGTTGTTGATGGAATTTTCCAAGAACTGTACAATGTTGTGAATTTTGTCGGTGGTGGAATGTCTGCTGCAGTGTTTGAAGCAGCAGGTTATGGTACAGGATATTTAATTAACTGTGGAGGTAAATAAAATGTTTCCAGAAAAATTTTTGAAATCAGCATTTGTAGCATTATCTGTTGTTCCTTCAATGGCTGCTGGGGCGTGTTATGGTTATTGTGAATCTAAAGGAATTCCTATGGTTGAAAGTTTGCAAAATAAATTGTTGTATGGTCCTGCAGCTGTTCAAGGAATTGCAGGAGGAGCTTTTGGCGCGTTCTGGTTGTATGCTTTAGGAGGCGGAATGAGGCCTTTAAATTTGAGAGATGCTACGGATATAACTCTTTTCGGAGCAGTGCCAGTTGCAGGAGTAGGAGCAGTAATTGGTGGACTAGAAACTGCAGCAGGGTATGGATTAGGTAAGTTAGGTGCTTACCTTTTTTGAGGTGAATGAAAATGATTCTTGAAAGTTATCAACACTCAAAATTTTGTGTAGTGACTGGAATTGCTTCATTATTTGTTGGAGTGTATCATGGATATAATAATTCTAAAGGAATTCCTGTTAATCATGAATTTGCTTTAACAGTCGGCCCTGCAGCAGTTCAAGGAGCGATGGGAGGAATTTTCGGACTGCTACTGTCTTCAGGTTTAGGTGGGGCTTCTCTGAGTGTAGGAATGGAGTTTGGATCGATAGGTGCAGCTAAAGGAGGATTAGAAACTCTTGCGGGTTACATGATAGGATATGTTGGGGGTAAATTTTTTTAAGAATAACTTTATATAGATGCGTATTTCTTTTATTTATTAAAAGAGGTTGATGAATTGAAGTATTATTATCTTTTTATTGCAGGAGTTCTTTTAATTATTTTGTTAACTTCCGTTTTTGGATTTGCAATAACGGCTTTTGCAGTTAGTCAAGTTAAAAATCCTGAAGTTCCAGTCAAGAATGTACAACCAGTAACTAAGCAGCCACCAAAAGTTAATGCTCAATCTTCAGGTCCAATAAAAATTTACGGAACTGCAGAAGAACAAAAAAAAGAATACAAACCTGCAGGTTCAAATCAGCCTGAAGCAAAAGTTGTTAGTACTGAAGGACCAAAACCAGTAAGTGCTAGACAAAGAGGTCCGGTACAAGTTGATCAAGAAGCGCTTAGAGAAAAACAACGTCAAAGAGAAGAAGCAAGAATGGCGGCAGAAAAAGCTAGATGCAGAAGTTCCTGTCTTGAACAAAATGATAAATGTAAAAACTTATGTCCGTTAGGCATTTTTAGTCCTTTTGTTAATAATTGTGAAAACAATTGCAAATCAGAAAAGAATGCGTGTATCAATAGATGTAATTAATTTTTTTTGTTCTTAATAATTTTATTTACTATTTCAAAAAGTATAGGAATAAAAGAAATCACGATGATTGCCAACACTGCTAAAGAAAAGTTTTCTTTTACAATTTGTATGTTTCCAAAAAAGTATCCTGCTAAAATACATAAAAGACTCCAAACAACTCCTCCAAATATATTGTATTTTAAGAATTCGAAATAATTCATTTTTCCTATACCTGCAACAAAAGGAGCAAAAGTTCTTATGATGGGAACAAACCGCGCTAAAAAAATACTTTTTTTACCGTAAGTATCATAAAATTCCTTGGTTTTATTCAAGTATTCTTTTTTAAAGAAACGAGCGTTTTCTTTTTTGAATACTTTAGGGCCTAAATGATGTCCTACAGAATAATTAATTGTATCCCCTAGAATTGCAGCAATAATGATTAATATTATGCTATAACTTAAATTCAAAGAACCTAAAGCTGCAAAGGAACCTACTGCAAAAAGCAATGAATCTCCTGGCAAAAAAGGAGTCACTACAAAACCAGTTTCTAAAAAAATCACTAAAAAAAGAATGGCATAAGTCCACAAACTATATGTTTCTATTACTCCACTGAGATACTTATCGATATGTAGTAATAAATTTATGAATTCAGCAAGCATTTTCATGATTTACTAATAGGAGTGTAATAAATCTTTCTAAACAAGAGATTTAGGATAGACCTTAAACAATGGATACATTTATTAATTTGTTTTTATATTTGATACTTAAAGAGGTAAATGAATGAATTACAAATTTGTTTTGCTTTTATTTTTAGGATTATCAGGTTTGTTGATAGTTAATGAATTCACAGGAAAACAAGTAGTAAAATTAGATGTTTCAGCAACGAACAATTGTCCTATACAAGTTATTCAAGCCAGTTCGTGTGATGATTCAAAAACAATTAGCGCATCATACACTGCGGCAGAGTCTAGAGATCAAGAAGTTATTTGTTCTCTTGCAGAAGCAAAAGCTAAACTATCTTGTAAAGAAATGAATTGTGCAGATTCTTGTCCTTCAAAGTTTACTAAAACAAACGAATCATTGACAGATCATACTTGTGTTATTGAAGGAGCGTGCAATTGCAGAGCTCAAGAAGAAATCGAGGTGCATTCACAAGAAACTAAATGTCAATCATTATGTGTTGCACCCCCTAAGTCTTGTGAACCAGTCACTTTCAATTTATCTCCAGAGATAGCGCGAAAACTTGTTGAAGTTTCGGAAGCTTACAAGAAAGGTAGCGGGCAAGGAGACCAACTTTTAGGAGATTTATTAAGAAGCAGTGCTTGTGCTTTTGGACTACAATACGCACCAGTAAGTCTAATAAATGTTGCGGATCAAGTAAAAAAATATTCTTCTTTCGAAGTGTGCGGTACAGAAATAGAAGTACAGCCAGATTTTAATCAATTATCTGCTTTTTTAAGAAATCCTCAAATGCCTTCACTCAAAGGTATTGCAAAAATAAGTAAAGGATTAACTGCAGAAGTTAGAATAGACTCTGATGGCGCTTATCGTGCAGAAATGAATCTAGATTTGTGTGCTTTTATAAGAAAATAAAAAAACTGAGTAAATTTTTCTCAGTTAAATTTCTGCAGCAGTCATTACTGTAACTCTTGAGTCTTTAACTTTGCTGTCCATTCCTGCTAAGTGTTGAACTCCTGATTTTTCAGCAACGTTTGCTAAACTGCCATCTATTGAACCGTCAAGGACTACTGCGTAAACACTTCCAGTTAAGCTTGTTAAGGTTGTGCTTAACTCGCTTAGAGGAACTTTTCCTAAAATATTTAGTTTAGTATCAAGCAGTATTGCTCCTTTTGTGCCTATTAAACTTTCTAGCAGCTCCCCGAACTTTTCTTTTTCTTGAGTTGTTACTTTTTTAGCTGCTTAAACTGGCGCAACAGGATCAGTTTTCTGAACTGGTCTAGATGAAGGTACCGGTGCCGCAGTTCTTGTAACTGGTGAAGATGTAGGCATTGGTGACCTTTGAACTGGTGAAGGTGCAAGCCTTCTAGGATAATTTCCTGGCTTTCTAATAGACTCGCTTGTGTCAACCATTTCAAGTTTTGCTTGTTCGATAGCAATTTTGCTTCTCAAAGCTTTGTGAATTTCTTTCTTTGTTAATTCTTCAACTTCTTTACCATCTGGTGCTTTGACTACAAAATCTATTTCTGTAACATTGCTTAATTCTTTAATTATTAAGTCGCCGCCTCTGTCTCCGTCAACAAATACTGTGACGTCTTTTCTTCTGCTTAACTCAATTATTGTTTGAGGGCAAGAAGTTCCATTCATTGCAATTGCGTTCTTGAATCCGTTCTTTAATAAGTTAAGAACATCTGCTCTGCCTTCAACAATAATTACTTCGTCACTTTCATCAATTGCTGGACCTGCAGGAAGTCTATCTCTTCCGTATTCTGTTATTTCCATAACTCTTACTGAATGAGCAACTTCGTCAGCTAGCTCTTGACTGTCTGGCATTACTTGATCTATTAATGTTCTCAATAATTCTTTTGCTCTTTCTACAACGAAACTTCTCTTGCTTACTCTTACGTCTTCAATTTTTTGAACTTTTATTTTAGCATTGCAAGGACCAATTCTTTGAATGATTTCTAAACTTGCTCCAATAATACTGGTTTCTGCTTTGTCTAAAGAAGAAGGAATTATTATCATTCCAGCGGTTTTTCCAGTTTTAGTATCAACATTAACTTCTATTCTGCCGATTCTTCCGCTTCTTTGTAATTCTCTAAGTTCAAGATCTGAACCTAAAAGACCTTCTGTTTGGCCGAATATTGCTCCTATAACATCTGGTCTGTCTACTACGCCTTCAATCTCTATTGAGGCGTGAACTATATATTTAGAAGACATTGGACTTATTTTTCCCATTTTAATACCCCCTAAGAACAAGAACCTTAATAACACTTACACCGCAGTGCTTGTTGAGCTTACTAAATAAACTCTTTATCTGCTCGCTTATGACTCTTATTTATGAATGACAAGTGATAAAGGTAATCTTGTTCTGTTATGATTTTATTTGAATATTAAAGGCTCTTTGCAGCCCTCGACTAACTCTTCAAATCATAGCTAGGCTGTTGCCTTAAGCTCTGTGAAGTAACGCCTGTCCTGGGCGCATAACTAAAGCCTTTAGCTAACAAAATGGCTCAATATTTATAAACTTTGCGGTTTTTATTTAAATAATGATAAATAAAGAAGAGTTCAAAACATTAAAAAACGTTTTTGATCTTTACACTGAAAGAAACCTGTTCAAATTAATATCTCAAGGGTATTTTGAAGGCATCAAAAGTCCTTTAAAACTAGGTAAAGAGGCAAATATTTTTAGTGCGGAAAGAAAAGATGGAAGTCTTGTAATCATTAAAATTTACCGTTTAACAACCTGTGATTTCAATCGAATGTATGATTACTTAAAATATGATCCTAGATATGAAAATATTAAAGGACAAAGAAGACAAATAATCTTTAATTGGGCTCAAAGAGAGTACAGAAATTTACTTAAAACTCGAGAAATTGGCATTACTTCTCCAACTCCTTATGTTTGCAAGGATAATATTGTTGTGATGGAATTTATAGGAGATAGCGATCCTGCTCCTCAACTTAAAGATGCGCCCCCTAAAAATCCTGCTGATTTTTTTAATCAAGTTATAAATCAAATCAAGCTTTTGTACAAAAACAACCTTGTTCATGCAGATTTATCTAAATTTAACATTCTTAATCACCATGAAACTCCTGTTCTGATTGACTTCTCTCAAACAACACCCATAGAAAATCCAAGAAGCGAAGAGTATTTTAACAGAGATATAAAAAATGTTTGTGACTACTTTAGAAAGCTTAAAGTACAGATTGATGAAGATAAAATAAAAGAAGAAATAAAAAAATTTAAAAACAAACCTTAAATCTTAATTTTATGACCTCCGAAACACAAAATTATTTTTATGAATTGAGAATTCCTAGAGATAGAGTTGCTGTTTTGATAGGAAAAAAAGGAGAAGTCAAGAAAAATTTAGAAGAAAGCACTCATACAAAAATAAATGTTGACAGTAAAGAAGGTTTAGTTTTCATTGAAGGCAGTGATCCTCTTTACTTATTTTCTTTAAAAGAAATTATACGAGCTATAGGAAGAGGATTTAATCCTGATATTGCTCTTTTATTGTTGAAACAAGATTATGGATTAGAACTTTTACCTTTAAAATCTTTTTTGAAAACCAAAAAAAGTGCTGAACGCTTGAAAGGAAGAGTGATTGGTGAAAAAGGCAAGTCAAGAGCTACAATTGAAAGCTTAACTGAAACGCATATTTCCGTATATGGAAATACTATTGGAATTATAGGCGAATATGATGGTTTGTACTTCGCGAGAAGAGCTATTGAGCAGCTGCTTCAAGGGAGTCCGCACAGTAATGTTTATAAATGGCTGGAAAAAAGACAGAAAGATCTAAGAAAAAAAGAGTTGGAAATATGAAAACTGCTGAAGAACTAGCAAAAAAACAAAAAGAAGTTAGTGTAGCAGAATTTTTTGAAAGAAACAGACACTTGTTAGGCTTTGATAATAAAAGAAAAGCTCTTCTGACTGTTGTGAAAGAGGCTGTTGATAATTCTTTAGATGCTTGTGAAGAAGCAAGAATTCTTCCAGAAGTAAAAATAGAAATTATAGATATGGGCAATGAACGTTTCAGAGTTATAGTTGAAGATAATGGCCCAGGAATTATAAAGCAGCAAATGCCTAAAATTTTTGCGAAACTTTTGTATGGAAGCAAGTTTTTTTCTAGAAAACAAGGTAGAGGACAGCAAGGTATAGGAATTAGTGCTGCATTATTGTATGCGCAATTAACTACCGGAAGGCCTGCAAAAGTAACTTCTAAAACAGGCCCTAATAAAGAAGCTAATTATATGGAGTTGAGAATTAACACTGAGAAGAATGCTCCAGAAATTTTAAAAGAAGAAGTTGTAGAGTTTAAGAAAGATCGCGGAACAAAAATAGAACTTGACATAGAAGCAACATATCAAAAAGGCGATCAAAGTGTTGACGCTTATGTTAAGCAAACAGCAATAGTGAATCCTCATGCAACATTCATATACACAACACCAAAAGCAGAGCAATTTGTTTTTGCAAGAGTAACTGAAGAATTACCTAAAGAACCTCAAGAAGTTAAACCTCACCCGTATGGTGTAGAGCATGGAATTCTTACAAAAATGCTTAAAGCAACAGAATCAAGAACTTTGCAGAGCTTCTTAACGAATGATTTTTCAAGAGTTGGTCCTGGAACTGCTAAAGAAATCTGCGACAAAGCAGGGCTTCTTACAAATATGAAACCTGAAGAATTAACTCATGCACATGTAGATAAATTAATTCAGGGAATAAGAGAAACAAAAATTATTGCTCCAAGTCCTGACTGTCTTTCTCCAATTGGTGAAGAACTCATGGAAAAAGGATTAAGAAAGGAAATCAATGCAGAATTTTATGCAGCTGTTTCAAGAAGTCCTTCAGTTTATAGAGGAATTCCTTTTGTAGTTGAATGTTCTTTAGCATATGGCGGCGAACAATCTGCTGAGGAAACTGTAAGATTAATGCGTTACGCTAACAGAGTTCCTTTACTTTACCAGCAAGGATCTTGTGCAACTTTTAAATCAATAATAGGAACAAATTGGAGAAGTTATGGATTACAGCAAAGCACTGGAAGTCTTCCTCAAGGGCCTGTTACAATAATTATTCATCTTGCATCAGTATGGCCTCCATTTACTTCTGAAGCGAAAGAAGCACTAGCCCACTATCCTGAAATTATTAAAGAAATAAAACTAGCGCTTCAAGAAGTAGGAAGAAAATTAGGCAGTTACGTGAACAAGAAAAGAAGATTGTTTGCAGAACAAAAAAAGAGAAGTTTCATAGAAAAATATATTCCTCACGTAAGCGAAGCTTTAGCTGAGCTTTTAAAATTATCAAAGAACGATCAAGAGAAAATTAAAGAAAATTTAAAAGAGCTTCTTGAAAAATACAGAGGTAAACTTGAAGAGTTAGGTGTTGATAATCCTGAGTATGATGAAGAATTCGCGAATATAGGCAAGGTGGAGGAAGTTCAAGATGAACAAAGTGACTGAAAAAATAAAAGAATTTGCAACAGATGTTTACAAAAAAATTTTAAGCAAGAAACAGCCGAAAATCAGCACTCCTCTTAGAAGTCTTAACAATGTACGTTATGATCCTAAAGAAGGATATTTTGAACTCTTAAATAAAGAAAAAACAAGAACATTAACTGCTTCAACTGTGAAAACATTCGCTCAAACACTTAAAATGATGACTTTATCAAAACAATTAGTGGAGACTGATGATATTGCTTCCAAGAGAGATGCGTATTATCAAAGCAAGAACTGGGGCGATGCAAGATTTATTGAGCAAACAGAATCTGACACGATAATGGACGACATTGAAGCAATGTTCAGAGTTAATCGTGAACAATTAGGATTTATTCCTGAAGAAAAAGGAGGAGACGTAGCAGTTAAATTAATTGTGGTAGATCAAGATCCTGCAACAGGTAAAGAAATAAAAATCGACTGCACAAAAATGGGCACAGGTGCATACTCGGTTCCTATAAGTGTTGAGCACTTAAAATTCGAAACAGATGCTAAATTTATTCTAGCAGTAGAAACAGCAGGTATGTATCAAAGACTTGTCAAGCATGCTTACTGGAAAACAACAAACTGCATATTAGTTTCCATGGGTGGAGTTCCAACAAGAGCATGCAGAAGATTTATCAGAAGATTG
>JACRAI010000051.1 GCA_016213425.1 archaeon
AATGGAGAAATAGTACTTCCAGAAGGAGTTTTCTTAAAAGAAAACAGTGTGAGAGTAAGAGTTCAGTATGGCTTAAATGAAGATATTTTAGTTCCATCTTACAATAATAGACTTTATTTAAAACCTGGAAATGGTGCTTTAAGTTACGTTCCTGATTGGGCTTATACTAAGCCTAAATAAGATGGAAGTAATGAGTAAATTCTTAACAGAATAAGTAACATAATAACAAAGAAAATAACTTTTTCAGTAAAACTTCCAGTTACGAGTAAGCCGCGAATTCTAAATTTGAAAAAAGGGTTGAAAAATCTTACTCCTCGAACAGTTAAAACATCTCCTATTAAATGAGAAGAGTAACCAATAAAAAAAGGCAAAGCAAAAAAGTTTCCAAAATACTTAAGCAGGAACCAAGAAAGAATCACAGGAGGAAAAATCGAGTGAAAAAATCCTCTGTGAGAAAATAAAAAAGGAATAATTCTAGAAACAAAAAATGCATTATGAAAACTAGCTTTATGGTGATCGAGATCTGGAAACAAAACACCCAACTGAACAAAAAAAAAATAAATAAAATAATCAGTCATGCTACCAAACTTGATTAAAGGAAGAAAAATAACTCCGAACAAAACACCGAAAACAAAATGAGTCCTTGCAAGCATAATAAATAAAGGGCGAATTGATTATTTAAATGATTCGACAATTGGTTTGGAGGTTATGGTTTGAGGTTTGTAGGTAAATACGAATCTATGCTGCAAACAGCCTAACTTCGAACCGCAAACCCCATTTCTCACTGGACACCCCTTAAACGCAAAATTCTGCGCTTTAAGAGTCTTAAAATGCAAAAGGAGGGGTCACTGGACACTGGACATACACGCGTAGCGTATTTAAAGAAAGCAGATTAAGTAATACTTACAAGATGTCAGGTGCTGGCGTTATCCCACCTCATGGCTCACACCTCTTTCATGGCGCGAAACCTGACATCCCACCTCCCTCAAATGATTAACCTCAGGAGAGATGAAATAAAAACCGAAAGGAAAGGAGAAGAAAATGGAAAACACCCAACCAGAAAAAAAATTTAGAGCTGGTGCAGTAAGTGCAACAGTATGGAAGAATACGCAAGAAAAAGATGGAAAGGCTTATGACTTTCGTAGTATAAGCTTAGTAAGGTCATATAAAGATCCATCTGGCAGTTGGAAAAACGTAAATTCATTTCGCGAAAGCGACCTGCCAAAAGCGAAATTAGTGATAGATGAAGCATTTAGATATTTATCGCTAAAAGATTCTTCACTAAAAGAATGATCAAACATTTGACCAAGATTCAAATGCACACAACTGAATAAAAATCAGTTGTTATTTTTATTTTTTAGAAAGATTAATAAAAAACAAACAGGTGAAAACAATGTCAAGAGCAAAATTACAAATGGAAGAAGAACTTAACGAAGAACAAGAACAATTAGAGGAACAAAAAGAAGAAGTAGTTTTAGAAAATACAGAAGGAAAAAAAATAAATGATGTTAACGATTTACCTGGCTTAGGTGCCGCAACAATTGATAAATTAAAAAAAGCAGGCTATCTAGATCTAATGAGTTTAGCTTTAGCGACACCAGGAGAACTTATAGGTGCTACTGAAATAGGTGAAGCTACTGCTAGCAAAGTAATTCATTTAGCTAGAGCAAACATGGAAATGAGCTTTTTAAGCGGTGCAGAATTATTAGAAAAGAGAAAACAAGTTTTAAAAGTAACTACGGGAAGTCCAGAACTTGACAAATTGCTTGGTGGAGGAGTTGAAACTGCTGCTATAACAGAATTTTTTGGTAAGTATGGTTCTGGAAAAAGTCAAATGGCTCATGTTTTATCAGTGAGAGCTCAATTACCTGTAGAAAAAGGAGGCGCAGGCGGAATGGTTGTTTTCATTGATACAGAAAACACGTTCAGACCAGAAAGAATAGTTCAAATATCTCAAGGATTAGGTTTAGATCCAGATGAAGCATTGAGAAATGTTAAAGTTGCAAGAGCATTTAATGCAGAACATCAAATATTGTTGTTAGAAAAAGTTGAAGACTTAATTAAGAAAAAAGAATTACCTATTAAGGTAATAATTATAGATTCCTTAACTGCACATTTCAGAGCAGAATTTGTAGGTAGAGGAACTCTTGCAGATAGACAACAAAAAATTAATAGACACATGCATACAATGATGAGATTGGCGGATACATATAATCTTGCAGTCTATGTAACTAATCAAGTTATGTCTAAACCTGATATGTTTTTTGGAGATCCAACAGAAGCAGTAGGAGGAAACATTGTAGCTCACAACTCAACATACAGAGTTTACTTAAGAAGAGGTAAAAAGAACACTAGAGTCGCAAAAATGGTAGATTCTCCAAATCTACCTGAAGGGGAAGCGATCTTTACTGTTGATGATAAAGGCATTAAAGATGCTTAATTAATAAGTTAAAAATGCACAACTGAGTATCAGTTTGTGTTCTTTTTTTTAGTTAAGTTTAAATACTGAACCTTAGACCCTCATAATATGTGCGATTTCTGATTTATCAGAAGTTAGCATAGAGAAAAATTTAATTGAGAGGAAAGAAAAAGTATGTACGGACGAAATAGAAGTAGTGGTTATGGTGGAGGCTTCCCGCCAAGAGCGCCAGTTAATGTTGGCGACGAATTTGAAGTAACTGTAGAGTCTGTTGCCGAAAAAGGCGATGGAGTAGCAAAGAAGGACGGATTTGTATTATTCGTACCTAACACAAAGCAAGGAGACAAAGTTAAAGTAAAAGTAACTAAAGTACTAAGAAAATTTGCTTTTGCTGAAGTTGTTGGCGAAGGTAGTGCACCGTCAGAAGAATCTTCTGAAGAAAGTTCTGAAGAGCAAAGTGAAGAATCTCAAGAAGATTCTGAAGACTTTGGCGAAGATTTAGAAGAATAAATTTATTAACTCTTTCTTTTTTTATTTTTTTTATGAGATTATTTGTAGCAGTAGATTTGCCTGAAGAAGCAAGAAAACAGATTTGTGAGCTTCAAAAAAAGTTGGTATTTACAAGTGAGCAGGCTAAATGTAATCCTTCAAAAGAACAGCACATAACTCTGAAATTCATAGGGGAAGTTTCCGATTCTCAGTTTAGAAAAATAAAAAATATTTTAAGCAAAGTTGAGTTTGAAAAATTTAGTGCTAAAATTGAAACTAATGCTTGTTTTGCTAACGAAGGCTATTTGAGAGTTGCGTGGTTTGTTGCAGAACCTCAAGAAAAATTTGTAGAATTGTTTGAACAAATTGATTCCAAATTAAGATTTTTAGAAACAAAAAAAGTTGAACAATTCATTCCTCATGTTACATTAGCAAGATTCAAATATGTTAATGATAGAAAATTAATAATAGAAACTGTAAATTCTTTGAAATTAAATGCAGAATGGCCGGTTAATTCTTTCAAGCTGATCGAGAGCAATTTAACTCCTCAAGGACCAGTGTACAAAGTAATTGAGGAATACAAATTGTTTTAGCAACTTATGCAAATATTTTTAAATGAGTTAAACAAGAATTAGTTATGCACAAACCAGATTACAAAAACAGCATTGCTAACTTGATGAGTTCCATTTCTAAAGCAGTAGGTGTAAAAAACAACTACTCCCCTTTGAAGCAATTAAATATTAATAGTCTAAAAAGTTCTAAAAATATTGTTTTGTTAGTTATTGATGGTCTTGGTTATGAATACTTGATGAAACATGGGAAAAATACAACGCTGCAAAAATATTTAGTTGGTAAAATCACAACTGTTTTCCCATCTACAACAGGTGCTGCTATACCTACATTTCAAACAGGAGTTCCTCCACAACAACACGGAATGACTGGATGGTATGTTTTCTTAAAAGAATTAGGAACAATTGCAGTAATGCTTCCTGCACTTACAAGGTTCAAAAGCTGGTTATTTCAGCCTGAAAGAATAAATCCTGAACTTATTTATCCTTCGAATTTTTTTTTTGATAAAATAAAAATTCCTGCATATATTGTTCTTCCAAAAGAAATAACGAATTCTTTTTTTCAGCAAGCAACATGCGCAACATCAAGAAAATTTCCTTATTGTACACTAAATGAATTTATCAAGCAAATAAAAAAGGCAGTTTTTCATAGTAAAAAAAGAAAGTACATTTACGCATACTGGCATTTGTTTGATTATTATTGTCATAGAGAAGGAACTGAAAGCAGAACTGTTCTAAATCATTTCAAAGAATTAGACAAAAAAATAATGTTATTGATTAACTCCCTCAAGAACACTAACACAGCATTAATCATAACTTCAGATCATGGATTCGTTAACGTACCCAAGAACAAATTACTCAATTTGAATGATCATCCAAAACTAAATGAATGTTTAGTGATGCCTTTTTGCGGAGACTGCAGAGTAATATACTGTTATGTTAAACCTTCAAAAACAAAACAATTTGAACAATACGCAAAAACAAAATTAAAACATGTGTGCTGGTTGTACAAAAGCGAAGATTTAATCAAGAAAAATTTCTTCGGTTATGAAAATTCAAAAATATTCTCAAACAACGGTAGAAAGCTGCTTAACTTGCTGTCTTTACCAGTTAGCACAACAAAAAATTAACAGGAAAAAAGAACTAGATATGTTCACAACAAAATTTTATTTGACGCAGTAAAAAAAACAGCCACCACTCAATTAAAGCAAAGAAAGATAAACACGGATTTCATTGTAGTGTTTAGAGTTTTGAAAATTATAAAGCTTTCGGAAAGCTTTATAAACTCTCTAAATTTCTTTAATTTATTACCCTGAACATTCTTGACTAAGGGATTGTTCGATGCGATAGGGTTATAATTTAATCGCGGAGAAATAAAATGACAGAAGAACAATTATTGATAGAACAAGATATTTACTTAAAATCAGGAATCCATATAGGAACAAAATTCAGAACAAAGTATATGGAACAATTTATTTACAAAACAAGACCTGATGGTTTAAGCGTTCTTAACTTACAAAAAATTGATGAAAGAATAAAACTAGCAGCTAATCTTTTAGCTCAATTCGCTCCAGAAGATGTGTTATTAGTGGGAAGAAGAGAAAATGCGTGGAAACCGTTAAAAGCATTTTCTAAACTTACTGGAGGAAGAGTTTTTGCAGGAAGATACCCGCCAGGCAT
>JACRAI010000055.1 GCA_016213425.1 archaeon
ATTTTTTTGTTGTTATCAATTATTAATTCATGCTTTTTCTGGCTTTCTTGAGCTTTCTGTTGAATCTCTCTGTGAAATTTATCCGATTCTTCTTTAAGTTTGTCTATGGATTTAGAAAGTTCGTGAGATTTACTCCAAATATCACTCACTTCTTTTGATTGAATTAATTGTTTTTTTAAATCTTTAACTACTTTATTTAACTCCCTCTCTTTATCGAAACTGAACACTTCTGTTTCAATCTTGAATTCTAAAGCTTCTATTTGTTTTTGAATTCTAGAAGGATCTTCTTTTATGCCATGCTTTTGAGCTAATTTCTTTTTTTCTTCGTTGAATTTTTTAACTTCTTCTATTCTTTTAGTAATTTCTTGATTTAAAGTTTTACGTTTTTCTTTTAACACTTTAACTTCTGAAGTTAATTTATCTCTTTCTTCTCTTAATTTTTTATTAGAAGTGATTAAAGAAATAATTTGTTTAGAAATTGATTGTTTCTTACCGATTTCGTCTCTTTTTTGGTCGTTCAACCGTAATAACTTAGAGCGCAATTCTCTTGTCTTATTGTTGAGCTCATTTACCTTTTCTTTTAGTTCCTGTTTCTCTTTAGTTGACAACATCCTTCAAAAAATAAAAAATGAAAAAAAATCAGCCAAACAGTGCTCCTAAGCCTGCTGCTGCTTGTTCTTCATTTTTCTTCTCGTCTTTCTTTTCTTCTTTTTTAGCTGGAGCGCTTCCCGCTGCTGGTGCTGCTGGTGCAGCTGCTGCTACAGGTGCAACGCTTGCTTTTTCTATTGCTTCTTTTATGTTAACACCTTCAAGACTAGCAACTAACGCTTTAACTCTTGCGTCGTCTACTTTAACGCCTGCTGCTTCAAGCACTTTCTTAACATGGGTTTCATCAACTTTTTGTCCAGCTTCGTGTAATAACATTGCTGCATATACGTATTCCATCTTATTCTCCTCCGTTAAAATTGATTTGGTTTTTTAAAGATAACATTTGAGCGTGAACTTTACCTAATACTTCTCCAACCATTCCTTTAGCAAGGATGTTTTGAGATCTTGCAAGAGCTTTGCTTTCACGAGCTGCTTTGCTTATTAAGATGTTTATATTTTGTTTTGTTGGGTAAGCTGCTTCAACGCTTAAGTTTTGAGCATAAGCTATTGCTTTCGTTAAATTACTCATGAAAACAGTTTCATCAATGTCTAAGACTTTCTTGTCATAAATAATTCCTTTTTCGTAAACAGCAACTATGTCCAAACCTATTTCCATAGGTTGTATGCTTAATCTTAGAAGCATGCTTGCTAGAGCTTCACTAATAACACCGCCCTCTTTGCAGACAACTGCATCTTGTTTGATTATTATTTTACCGCCTTCGATACCTGAATTTATTCCTAATTGTTTTAACTCACTGATTACTGGTCCTGGAGCGAAAGGTGTTGGTCCAGCGTTGACAATTATATCTTTTGGAGCGATTTGTCCTGCTTTTGCTGGTGCAGGGGATTTATTTTTCTTAATAATTTTGTATAGTGAGAAAGGATTTTCTCTCGTAAATATCAAAGCAGGATTTCCTCCTAAGTAAGAATTTAATTTTTCTAAGCCTTGTTTTTCTTTGCTTGCATTTTCGAAAACTATTTCAGTGATATTTCTTTTGAGCATTAACATCTCAACTTTTTCTCTTAACAATCCTCTCATTTTTTGAAGTTGAGCTGCAGGCAAGCCGTGCAAGTTAGCTACACCCACTATAGGAGTGTTTTTTAGTTTTGCAAGTACTGTTTTCACCAATTCCTTCTTGCTTTCTGAAACGTGTGCTTTGCTCATTGTATTTTAACCGGTTTGCTCATTGTAAACTTTAACATTATATTTTTAACGTTATTTTTGTCATTAGGCAAGTTTTGAACTGCAGTGTTGTAAACTAAAACTGCATTGTCTGCTATTTGGTCTTCAGATAAATCTTGATTACCTACTTTAACTTTTACAGCTAAATCTGTTTTTATAGAAACACGAACTGTTTTTTGTAATTTTTCAACTAAAAGTTTGAGGTTTGCGTTAGGAGGAACTACACACCCTGCTTTTGGGTTCGGCATTTTTTTTCTAGGTCCTAAAACGCTACCGAATACTTTAGCTGCTTCAGCCATTACGTTAGCTTGCGCGATAAAGTAATCGTACTGGTTTGATAATTTTTTTATTTCTTTTTTGTTGCCTTGATATTTTACAAAATCTTCATTGTTAATTGTGAAATCACATTCTTTTTTTGCTTGAGGAGTTAATTCAGCTCCAGCAAAAGCGCAAACTTTAACCTTTTTACCTGTTGCATGAGGTAAAGCTAAGAACACATCAAAAAGACTATCTGTTTTTTTAAGATCTAAATCTTTTAAGTTTATGATTAAATCTACACTTTGCTTAAACTTTCTTTCCTTGAAATCTTTCTTTAGTTCTCCTAAAGCTTTCTTAACTTGATTTTTATCCATTAATTAGATCCTCCTACTCAACGAGTAGTACACGGATACATCAAGAAAATGAGAGTTATTTATAAAGTTGACGATTTCAAAAAGGAAGATTTATATATAAGTGTACCCTTAAGGGTAGTATGACAATAAAATCTTTGACAATAACTGAAAAAGCGTATGACACCTTGAAAGCACTAAAATATGGCGATGAAAGTTTTAGTGATGTAATTTTGAGAACCGGACAAGAAAAAGTCGGTGCTGCAGCGAAATTCTTTGGGGCATTAAAAATGTCTACTGAAGAGGCAAAAGAATGGAAAGCGCGAATTAAAAAAAACAGAGATGAAATAAATAAAGATTTCGAACTGAGGAGAAAAGAGATTCAAAGGAGCTTTGAATGATTTTATTAGATACTTCTGCAATAATCGAACTAGTACTTGGAACTGAAAAGGGAAAAATCATACAAGAAAATCTAGAAGACGACGTAGGCGCTACCAGTTCTTTGACTGCACACGAACTTCTTGCCGGGGCGAGTGAAACAAGAACTGTTATTCTAAAGAATTTTTTAAGAACCTTAGAAATAATACCTTTTAATCTAGAAGATTCTTACAAAAGTTCTGAACTAGAAAAAAAACTTTCCAAAAAGGGAAAAACAATCGGAAAAGTAGATGTTTTGATTGCGGGCACATGCTTAGCACGCAATATAAAATTAATAACCACAGATACTGATTTTGCAAGAGTAGATGATTTAAAAATAATTCTGGTCTAAAACAAATCATAGTCAATCCGCTAAACCATAAACTTCGATTAACCTCCTTTCAGTCGGACTTAACTCTCAGCGGCTTCAGCAATGTCTATAATTTATTTTACGCTGAAGCAGCTTCAAAAAGAAAAATAACCACTAAGAAGTGGTAAAAAATAGAAAGATTTAAATATATGTTATTATTTCTATTACTAATATGTTATTTCGAACAAAATAACAAGAGGTAAAAATAAAATGAATCAAGAAAATAATGTTTCAAGAAATTACCAATCAAAAATTGGGTTAGCTTTAAGCTTATTCGCTGGCGGAGTTGCAGCAGGAGTTTTCGCAGGATACTGCATTTTTGCACCAATACAAGTTAGCGAGCCAGATGTTAATGCAGATGGAAGAAAAGATTTAGTAATAAAAAGCAGTGGAAAAGATTTAAGTACAGGACTATCTTTGGCTTCAAATGAATTCACGTTTGTAAGACAAGAAAACGGAGAATTAGTCCTAAGCAAAATCAACGGAAGAGAACAAAATCAAGGAGGAAAATAAAATGACACAAACATTAGTACAGAAATTAAGAGAACTTGATTTTACATTTGATGTTAAACATGTTGATTTAGATATTCAAAGAGCAGAGTACAAAAATGTACTTGATGAATATGCTCAGCATCCTTTAGTTGCTCAAGCAACAAAAAAAGGATCTGGCAGATTAAAATTCAATGATTTAATGGCGGATTTAGTTCAAAATCCAACTCAAGAAAAAGTTAAAGGATTAGAACTAGATGACATATTCGAAAACGCAACAACAACTTTAGGATTGCAAACAAATTACAAACCATGGGTTGGAGCCGCAGTAGGAACCGGAGCAGCAGTGATTTTAGGTCTTCCACTTCTTTTGCTAACTGCACCAGTAATTGGATTTATAGGATACAAAGTGGTTGCGCACAAAGACAGTCAAGACAAAGCAAAAGACCAACAAGCAAAACAATCACTGCAATCAGATGCATTATACTTAGATGCAAAAATAAGACAAATAACACACGTTTAAACGGAGGAATAAAAAAATGAGCTTAAAAAATTTATACACAAAAACAGCACAAGTTGTGACAAAATGCATAGCTTAACCAATAGCATGAAAATTAACAGAAAGACTAACTGAAAAAATTGAAAATGCAGTTGGAGAAGACTGGTTCAATGCAAACTCTGCTCAAATGACTAGCATAGCTACTAACCCCTTTGTATATGGAGCAATAGCTTACGCAGCATTTAGGTCAGCTGGCATGAATTTCATGGATGCTGGATTATTAGCGGGTGTAGGAATTGCAATGCCTTTTGGATTAACCGAGTCATGCGTACGAATTCAATGCGGAGGATCAAGTCTACCGGGAAAAATAGTTTCAGTCCCTTTAGAAATATTAACTGATGAAGAGGTGTCAAAATGAACCTAGAAGAACAATTAAACAATCAAGTTAAAAAATCAGCATTCAGACAAGTTAAAGAATTGCCTGGAAAATTGAAAGAAAGCATCACAGGAAACAGTCAAGAAGGAAAGAAAGTATTACCTTTAGTAGCAGTTTGCACTGGTGCAAGCTGGTTCTTAGGCGTTGGCACTTTACTAGCTAGATCTTGGGGATTAAACATAGGATACAATCTTGCAGCAGGCGCAGGCCTAGCAGGAGGCTTCGTAGACAACAGAGCACAAAAATTAATGACCGGAGCAGCATTAGCAGTATCAATAGCTCCAGATTTAATCTACACCATTGCTAGCGAAAGAAGCAGCGTTTCAGAAATGATAGTAAAAGGCGCAGCGTATGCAGCATGCTACGCAGGAAGCAATTACTTAAGAAACAAGTGGAACGGAAAATAATTCCATGCAACAACAAAAGAAAAGACACAATCCTGAAATCACTCCAGAAGATAGAGCTTTAAGTGCATTTGACAGAAATAATGACGCAGTTCTAGAAGATAAAGTCAAAATAGAGAAAGGAGATACTGCTTTTAGAAAAGAATTCGCGCAATTAATCAGCGAATATTTTGGAGATGACCTTTACTACACTTGGCGAACAGGATATGGAAATAGTTACAATCTCTTTTCAAAAACATATCAAGATTTACAGGATTTTGAAAACCATTCAATTATTAGTTTAAAAAAAATGACGAAAAAAGGAGGCTGGTTCAGAGAAGCAAAATTTGAAGATTATATAAGAATCGAACTAACAATCACCCGACAAACAGAAGATGGCAAAACAACTGCCAGACTACTTCCTATATTCCAGAATGGGCAATACAATCCTATAAAAGTAAGAGCTTACACACCTCAAGCGTTAAAACAAGCAAAAGAATTTGCTAAAGCGTACAAAGAACTTACAGGACAAGAAGTTACTTTAATTCAAGAATGTGCAGAAGAAGAACTAAAAGAACAATCATCAACAAAAAACAGCTTAGACCAAATTACTGCTGATATAGTCGCAAAAACGATAAAAAATGAACGTAAACGGTTCAGCAGAAATTTATTCAGAGGATTATTATATGGATCAGTCACGACCACAAATTTACTTGGCGCAGCTAATGCGGCTGATAAAGGAGATACTAACAACACATTAATAGCTGGAGGAATGGCTTTATTAATGGAAATTGTTGCTTGGTCATGGTATAAAACAGAAGTATCCGCCTACGAAAAATCTCTGAATAAAAGTTACAGAAAATAAATCTCTCTTCTCCGCCAATTATTCTTTTAAAATTATTTGTTTTACTTAATGTATGAAAGAGAAAGCTTTCATGTGGGGAAGCGTTGGACTGACAAGTGCAGGCTTATTATACAATTCTGCTTTTGGTCATGGAAATATTTCTTTAAGTCCTGAGCTGGCTCAAACAATAATTTACGGAGTACCAGCAAGCGCATTAATACTATCAAATTTGTTTGCAAAAAAAGATTCCTTGCTTGAAAGCGCTGTTGAAAATCCTGAAATTAGTGCAGGAATAATTAATTTATCTTTAGGAATTCCTACATTTTTTTCCAATCCAGAATATGGAATGCAAGTTTTGCAAGGAAATCTTTTAACTACAGGATGGACCTATTTTTTCTTAAATACACTCAAACCATTCAAGCCTCCTTATTTCAAATCAATAATTAAATCTTTCCGACTCAATAAAGATTTAATAAAGAACGTAAATAATGAAAGAACTTTAGAAAATTTGTTTCTAACTCAAGATGTTTACAAAGATCCAGCAGCAATTTATTATCCATTATCAAGTATTGAATTTAAGAAAGAAAATCCTGACTTTGAGAAAGCAATAGATTATGCACTGAGAGGTTTAGAAAGTGTTCAAAAAAAGCCATTAGTTGAAAGATGGGGTAGAAGAGGAGTTTCTAAAGTTTTAGACTTACTAAAAATTGATGTGAAAAGTGATTTGCACAAGTCTCTAGTTAGTTTACATCACGGAAACACTAAAGAATTTATCAATAATATAAACTCTTTTGTTGAGAAAAATCCTTCTATAGGATCGAAAAGTGTGAGAGTTTTTTCTCTCGAAAAAACAAATACTTCGAAACTGGCAAACGAAGAAGTGAAAGAAGAGCTAGTAAATTCTTGGAATTCTTTGCTTGAAGAAATTTTGAGCAAACCAGAAATTCACGAAAGCTTCCACACAATTGAAGGCAAACCAGTTTACACAATTAATTTGTATAATTTCATGAAAAAAATGTTAGTTTTAAAGGAAGGAAGTTATGAAGAATTAAAAGATGAATATAATAATTTGTTAAAAATTAAAGAAAAAAATTTAGAAGTCGTTGAACCTCTAAAAATAGTTGAGCATAAAGGAAGATTTTTCTTAGCACAAAAATATGCTAATGGAGAGCAAGTTAGTGAAGTTTTTGAAAAAACCAGAGACTTAAGTTTAGTGCAAAGATCAATAGAACTAACTTCAAAACTTCACAAAGTTTTTCCAACACAAGAAAAAAACAATTCATTAGAAAAAACAATAACTAAGATCTTGAAATCACAATTACCAAAAAGTTTGGCGGAAGATTTAGCCAAGGAAATTCCTTTAATTTACAAACACTCAAGCAATTACTCAGTTTTTGATTGCGACTCCCACTTAGATAATTTTATTTTAAGCGGTAAAGACTTAGTCACGCTAGACAAACCTTCAAGAGGATATATTTTTCCAGAAGAAGACATTGCAAA
>JACRAI010000057.1 GCA_016213425.1 archaeon
ATTTAATAAAAAATGCTTTCGGAGTTTTTTTTGTAGGATGTGGCACAAGTTATCATGCTTGTGTATCTGCAAGCTACCAATTTTCGCATATAGCAAAAAAGCATGTAAATGTTGTTCTAGCTTCAGAATTTAGGAATTATGAAGACTTCTTAACTCCTCAAACTTTAATGGTTGCTGTTTCCCAATCTGGCGAGACCGCAGATCTTATAGATGCTATTAAAATTGCTAAAAACAAAAATGTCAAAGTTCTTTCAATAGTCAACGTCGCAAGTTCTACAATTGACCGCTTATCGGATCTTTCTATAAAAATGAACGCCGGTCCAGAAATCTGTGTTTTAAGCACAAAAAGTTATACTTCTCAATTGGCAATTCTTTTAATGCTTGCATACTCTGTTTCTGACAGATTGAGTGAAGGTAAAAAAGTTCTTGAACAAACAACGAGTCAAGTATCGCGATTAATCGAATCAGTAACACCCCAACTAAAAGGATTAGCTAAAAAATTGAACAAAAAACAAAATATTTTCTTAATAGGCAGAGACTTAGCATACCCTTCAACACTTGAAGGTGCGTTAAAAATTAAAGAAGTGAGTTATATTCACGCTGAAGGTTTTGCGGGCGGAGAATTAAAGCACGGCACGATTGCATTAATAGAAGAAGGAACTCCAGTGATAGTTTTAGCAACGAAAGAAACAAGACATTTAATTTTAAGCAACACCTCTGAAGTTAAAGCTAGAGGTGCTTTCGTGATAGGAATCGATTCTGAAAAATCAGAGTTATATGATGAATTCATTCAAGTTCCAGAAGCAAGTTATGCAAATCCAATAATAAAAATAATACCAATACAAATTCTAGCATATTATTTAGCTTTAGAAAGAAACTGTGATCCCGATAAGCCGAGAAATTTAGCGAAAGCTGTAACTGTGAGATAATTTTATAAAACAAATTGAAGTTTTAATTCTTTAAGGGCTCGTAGTCTAACGGTAAAATGCTCCTTTGGCTTAGGAGAGACTCCGGATTCGAATTCCGGCGAGTCCATTTTTTCTCGCTAAAGCTTTTAAACTCAAGACTACTAACTGCAAACCAAGAACTACAAACAATGATTTATTTGGGCTTGTAGCATAACCTGGATAGTGCGTCCGGCTTCGGACCGGTTGATCGGGGTTCAAATCCTCGCAGGCTCGTTATTTAGTTTGTGGTTTAGAGTTTGAGGTTTGTAGTGAGGTAAGTAAGGAACTTGTTGCGTTGGAAACTATTTCTAAAGATAAGTTAGTGAAGTTAATTAGCAAGCTTAGTGCAGTTAGAAAGAAGCGGTTTAAACGCAATAAAATCACGAAATATGGCAATTTAAGCAGAAGCTTTAGTGATAGCGAATTAAGCCGATTCTTTAATTGTTGCACCCACAAAAAAGCACACTTAGCATTCTATTTAATGGCACACCTTGGATTGCGCGTTGGAGAAATTGTAAACATTAAAATAACTGATCTAAACTTTACTGGGAGAAAGATAAGAATTGAAACAGAAAAAGCAAAAACAACAGACTTCCTATACCTACATGACAGGGTACGAAAAATCCTTCTAGACTGGGTTCAAAAATTCCAACAAGAAATAAAAGAACACTCAGGATACATACTTTTCAGCGAAAGTCTGTTTCACAAAAGAAACCACATAAGCCCACACTGGTTAAGAAAAGAATTCAGAGAAATATGCGTACTGGCCAATCTTAACGAAACATATGGACAAGCAGAAGACCAACCAAACCAAATAAGAAGAAAAGATGGACAAGGAAGAACATTATACCGACTAACGACTCACAGCTTAAGACACTACTACATAACCCACATTTACAAAAAATGCAAAAACCCCGTAATAACACAAAGATTAGCCAGACATCAAGACTTCAAAAGCACTCAAGTCTACATCAACATAACACAAGATGAAATAGACAAAACAATGCAAGAAGTCTTCGAAACAAATGAAATTACAACAGAAGAAAAAAAAGAAGTGGAAGAATTAGTAGAGTTCTTCGAGATGTGGAGGAAGGTGAAAATAAAATAAATTATTTTAATTGCGCTAATTTTTTATCTAATTTAGGTATTGTAAATTCTTCCAGCCAACCTTGCACCAGAACTAAAATAAAAAACCCAATTCCAAGTCCTGCACCTCGCCACAATCCTTCTATAACACCTTTTGCTACGTACCCTTGTATAAATACATAACTGAAAGATATTATTACCGCCCATTTAATACCGTCAACTAAATACAGAAGTGAATGTTTCCAAAATACTAAGTTTGCTTTTTTTATTAGTTTGCAGAGTTCCATGTTTTGATTTTTGCTCTTTCTTTTTTTATTTATTATGAATTTCCTATTTTCTTGGTTGCTTCAAGAACTTGCTCTCCTTTTTTCGTGATTTTGTAGAATCTGTGTCTTTTTTCATTAGGACTTAGACAATCTATTAATTTTCTTTTCTTTAATTCTATCAAAATGTTGCTCACGAAACCTATGTTCAAGCCCAGTTCTTTAGAAATTTCTGTAGGAGTCATAGGTTTAGTTAATTTTTCAAAGACTGTTTTTCTGTTTTTTGCACGTATGACAAAACTAACATCATCGAATAAAGTCATGTTAGGAAAAGGTTTATAAATGATTAAATACTTACACGAGTAATACACGAGTGAAATGGAAGCGAAGGGCGTTAATGGAACTTTATTATTTGGAAACGGTTATGTCGAGATAGTGAGAAAAGGTCTATTGGCGTTTTTCACCCACGGAATCAAAGGCCGTAAAAAAATAGCAATTAAGCAAATTTCTGCAATTCAATTTAAACCAGCGAGTTTCTTCTTTAATGGCTACATAGAGTTTTCTTTTATGGGTGGTGCTGAAAGTAAGAGAGGGATAATGAGCGCAACTAGAGATGAAAATACTGTCTTTTTTAACAAAAAACAACAAAAGGAGTTTGAAAAAATTAAAGAAAAGTTAGAGTGGCAAATTTATAAATGAAAAAAGAAATAATTTTAGGAATTTTGGCCTTAATTCTACTTATTTCAGCATGCACTTCTAATAATCGACTTACTAGCATATCCTCAAATAAGTGTGTAGATGATTGTTTGAAGTTCAGTTGCAAGCTTTTTGACGAAGCGGGAAGAAGTGAAGGTTTTTCGTGTGCAACAGATTATAAAGTAAAAGATAATTTTGTTCAAGCATGTAAAGAAAACTGTGGAGTTGTCGAGAAGAAAGCTGTTGGCTGTGAGTATTATAGACCTAAACTAATCTTAAAATCCGATCTTGATAAAACTCCGGATGAGATATTAACGGCAAGGAATAATTATGAAGTAAGATTACTTTCTTATAAGTCTGAAGGCAGGGCGGACTGTTATAATACTAACACACAGAGCATAACATCTTCTTTTTGGATGATGTTGAAACTGAATGTCACAAATAATAACAATTTTTCATTGAATATTCTCACAATTAAAATAGCGCAATTCAATGGAGAAGAAAATATTGGTTGGGGCAGGTTAGTCATACCAGTACAAGAAATTAAAAATAAAGAAAGCAAAGAAATAGTCATGTATTATCCCGGAGATCTATCTTCAGTTTCAACAGTTACAAAAGTCGAAGTAACTATCGAAAAAGATTTAGGTGACTTAGATAAACAGAATATTAAAGAGTTGCATTAGACAGAACTGAAAGTTCTCTATCAAATCATTTTCCAAGATAATTATATTCATAAGCAGTGCAAACTCAGTCAAATTTTTAAAATCATGCCTATTTATGTTTTTACTAGGATGTTCTTTTTTTAAAGTCATAAAGTGTTGTTTTTATTATTGAATTCTCTCCTTTTTTCTTCCCATTTTTTAAATATTTCTTCTAAATAAAAATTTGCATCATTGTTTTTTTCCTTTTTATAACCCCAAACTTCTAAGAACTTAGTGAATTTAAGGCAAAGATCCGCTAAAACTTCACAAGTTTTTGTCATCTCCAGTGTAGTAAGTTCAGGTTTATCAAGTTCTGAGTGTAAAATACGTATTGATTTTTGAAATACCAATATCATACCCGCTCCAGCCAGTTCAATAATTTCTTTAGGAACTTGCTTAACCAATATGTCAAAATCGTTTAACACAGTCTTGTAATTAACATTTAAAGTTCTGGCTAATTCTAACTTGTTGACTCCATAAACTCCTTTAGTTTTAATTTCTTCCAAAATATAATTGCGTCTTTCTGGTTTTGACCATTTTTTGTCCATTTTTATCACCTTTTATTGTACTTCTAATGTTGTTTGTTTTTTTGAGTCAATATCCCTGAGAAATTTAGCCGGAGATCCGCTACCAAAATAGGTTATACTACTAGAGTTTTCAGGATTTTTCAAAGAATTTTCTACTTGTTTTTCTTCAGATTTTATTGATATATAGTTTAATTCTTCATTTTTTCTGTCATTTTCAATAAGACTTTTCAATTCTTCAAAATGCACAGGCGTTGCCATTATTTTAGAATACAATTCTTCAATATTTACTGAATTTATTATTTCTATGTAATTTTGATTTTGAAAAATCTTGTTCTTAAGATTGTCTGAAAACCGCTTTAATGCTTGTTTTAGAGCTTCTATTGTGAATTCCTTTTTTGAAAAATCTATAGAAACCCTTGAAAATCGCTTGAATGCCTTCCACAAGTATTTCTTAGTTGCTGCTGTTTCATCCATAAAACAATCAACCAACCCTTTTTCTTTCATCTCAAAAAGCCTTCTTCGTATTGTCGACTCACTTTCGTCAATATCTTGATGTGTTGCTATTTCTTCAACAGATATGGTGTCTTTCGATGCTAAAAATATTAAGATCTTGAGATGTTTCTCACTAACTTGTAAGTTTTCTATGCTGTTCACTTTATCCCACACTAGTTTTGCAATCAAGAAATCTTCTAGCGTTGCAACTGTGTATTCGCCTATTTTTTGTCTTTGAAACTTATGAAAATAAGTCACACACCAGACAAAAGACAAGAATTTTGGCAGAGTTCTTCGATTAGTTTTATCATTTAGACTTATTTCTTTCACATATGGAATGAATACTTTGATTGGTTCTTTTTTTATCAAATCAATTAGTGCATTAGCTATTTTGTATTTTTCGTTTTCTGATTGTTCAAAACCTCCGAAACCAAATTGTTCTGATTGGAATGTATACACGAGATCGTCTTGTTCTTCAGATTCGTCCACATTGAATGTTGAAAATCGGTTAAGCAATTGGTTGGATTCATCCTGAGGGGTATTGACTGAATTCTTCCAAACCGTGTTTATTTGGGGTATTTCAATTCTAAGAAATTTATTGTTCTTATCAAGTGTTTCATGAGAAGGAATCTCTGAACTGGAATCAGTGTACACTCTCTCAAGGGCTTGTGCTTCTTTACTATTATCTGATTCATCAAATATTAAGATTCCTTTGCTGGGCATTTTTCCAGCTTGTGCTTTATAAAATTGTGATTTGGCACTTGAAGAAGTTATTCTTTGTACGTTAGAAAATATTTTGGCGACTGAATCCATGCCTGAGCTCTTTCCCTTCCCAGAAGTCCCTACTGCCATTACATGTCTTGTTAGTTTGCGGTTTTCAAGCCCGGAACTCGCACCAGATAATAACAATAAAACCGTGGCTCCTTTTTCGCGCTTGTGATTTAATGCTATTGTTTCGGTGCAATAAACTAATGGATTGCCTTCTTTCAAGATTTGAATTGCGTTTTGTTCATGTATGCCTGAATATTTCTTTTCTAATTCTTCAGTTTTTGTATTTGCTTCTTCGTTTTTTGGTTTTTCAAATCCACTTTTTGTCAGATCATTCCAGAGATATTTTTTGAATGGGACAACTTTTCCGTTGTTTAATCGATGAGAAAAATTATTTATTTCTTCAAAATAATCTTTGAATCTATCAGGTATTTTGTTGTTTTCTATATACCCTAATTTTTTTAGTTCATTTAGGTCGAATTCATAACTTTCAGGTATTGTCTGAATCATAAATGGGTCTGTTTTTAACTCAGAATTTCTTATTGAAATTGGTTTTTTTACTCGGTATTTTTTTTCTTGCTCTTCAGAGCTATCGCTATTTGTTTCTTTCATTTTATTTCCTCCTTTGTTTAATTATTCTAACAAATTTTTTTCCAAAAGAAGTTCGACTTGTTTGGAAATACTTAAACGATTATTTTCGGCTTCAGCGCATACTTTCTCGAATAGCACGTCTGATACCCGAGTCATTATTTCTTTTTTTCTTACCATATTTGTAATGTTGTGTTATGAAAGCATTTTTATATATCTTATTGCATTCCAAGTGACATGGCAAGTAAAAACGAAGAAACGATATGTTGCTTAAAAATTAATAAAACAAATGTAGGAATTTTAATTAAAAAAGAGGAATTAGAACAGACTGGCTGGTTGTCCCAAACAAATCTGATAGTGGGAATATCTGGTGCAGACTCTTCAAAAAAAGTCATCGTAATAGAACCATCTTATAACTTAGACTCAGTTTTCTTGTCAAATATCCCTTCTCAAAATCTCAAAAGACGAGATTCTACTAAATATGTTTCTGTTCCAGAGAAAATTAAAGACAAATTAACTCCCGGAAAAAAATATCCTTTTAAAGTTAAGTCTAACAGGATCGAAATCGAATTCGAGGAAATCTAATTATTAAAAATGCCATCTAATTATCACAATTTAGAAGTTTGGAAGCTTGCACATAATTTTGCTATTGATATAAAGAATGATTTATTAAAAGATATTCCTCAAAGTGAAGAGTACTCTCTGAAAAATCAATTATGGAGAGCAAGCTACAGCATTCCGATGAATTTAGTTGAAGGAACAGGTAGAAAAACAAACAAAGACTACGCAAGTTTTGTATATAACTCATTTGGTAGCGCAAAAGAAGTCGAATATTGCTTACTTCTCGCAAAAGACCTAAATTACATTACAAGAGATAAACACGAAAAATACGCCGCCAGGATAACTCAAATACAGAAAATGTTAAGTGGATTAATAAAAAGTTTGGAGGTTGAAAAATGAATGAAACAAGTACGAAAAGTTCTGAACAACAACCAGCAACACCACAAACCATTGACCATAAACCCCAAACTACAGAGGGGTTCAAATCCTCGCAGGCTCGTTATTACATTGGTTTTGGTGGTCCGCCTGGACGAACAGCCGGTGTTGGCCAGTAGTCAGGATCTTTTTCTTTTGGAGGCTTTGATGGAGGGGTGTCTTTCGGTGGTTTTTCAGGTTTCTCAGGAGGTGTGTTTCTTTCAGGTGTATTTTTCGAAGTTTCTGCTGCATTATTCGTTTGTGTTGTTTCCTTAGTTAAATCGTGTACAAATTTTATGTTTTGGTTTGCATCACCAACATATTTTTCTCCAGGATTTATTGTTTCATAAATTTCTTTTCTAGTGCTAAAATCACTGGGCAAATCTTTTGATTTTAACAAGTCGGTAATAGATTCACGTACATTCAGCTCTTTACCTCCAATATTTTCTCTGACCGCGGGCACTTCTCTTAATACGTTTTTTATACTTTCAGAGTCTGGGGTTGAACTGGGACGCAGTTGGTCTATTTTTTCTTGTTTTTTCTGATAATTTTCTTGAGAAAAACTAAATGCTTCACTACAGCTCTGTTTTACTTGCTCCGCGATTTCTTCACATCTTTCGTCTAAAGGGGCTAAAGCAATTTCCTGACATTTTTCCACAATTTTTTCTATTCCGACTTTTTTGACTACTAGAGACAGGTCGAAGAATGTGGTGGCTTCAGAGACTTCATTATATATTTCATTCATCGATTCTGCATGTTCATGAAGCTTTTTTAATGCCTCAAATTCTTCAGAGTATCTTTCAGAAAGTTTTTCTACAGTTTTCAAGGCCACGTCTTTGCTGAAATCAAGTCCTGGTTTTGTTGGGGATATTTCTTTCTCTCCCTTGATGTAGTCAAAACCGACTTCTAAAACAGAGGATGCTGCTTCACAAGCTATCGATTCGCTTAAATTAATCAAGCATTCAGCTTTTGAACTTTTAGGCAGATCAATTTTTTGTACCGCGGCAACTGTTTGTGAAGGTTCAAGTTTATCTTTTTCTATTGAAGAAACAACGTAAGCTCCTTTTGCTTCACTTGTTTGAACAATGACTGTTCGTGAAGATGTGGAGTAATTGTCAAAATTAGAAGTGAGCTTTCCAATTTTTAATTCTGCAAAACTATCTTCAAGAAGCTTATTTTTATCTCTTGCACTAATGCCCTTTGCTTCAAACACAACATCTTCATTCAGTCGATTTTCGCTTTTCAAATCAGTAAACACTTTCTGATTTAATTCCTGAATTGTTGAGGCAGTGTACATTTTTTCTTCGACGTTTTTTTGGTCAGCCGATTTTAATCTAACCACCCATTCCAGATTTTCTTGATTCGTTTCTGTGCTCATAGAATCTTCTGTGGTCGTAGTAGTAACTTGTATTTGTTGATTTTTTTGTGGATTTTCAGAATCTTTCGTAGGGATAGATGTACAACCCCAAACACTTAAAGCAAATCCACAATAAACCGTTCCATTAATAATTTTTTTTCTAAGATAGTTTTTTTCATTCATAACGAAACCCCCTATGTTTTATTTCGTTTTTGAATTTTTATTTAAATAAGTTTTGACACACAAAGCACACAGGATTTAAAATTTAAAAAGGATTGAATGCGGAGAACAAAAACTTTAAAACAGTTAATTATTAATACTTGTATTTTTTTAACACAACAAATGGCCCCTGAGGATTCAGTCACTACATTATTGAATCAATTAGCTTCTTTAGTTAGCAAAACAGAACAAGTTCACAGAATTTATGACTCTCTTTGGAAAGAAAGAACCGATATATATTTAAAAATTATTGTAGATTTAAAAAAAGGTAAAGGCTTTTTTAAAAAAATTCTTCCCGATATTTCTAAAGATTTCCGTGACGAGCTTGCTCTTTTATCTAACATTAACAAACGCGAAAGAAAAGTTCTGAATGCTCTATTTAAACACAAAGAAGAAACTTTCCGCGTAAAAGATGCTCTTTTTTCCAGCATGACTAGCACTAAAATTGGTAAAACAAATTTGTATAATGTTTGCAACTCTTTATCTCTAGAAAAATTAAGTGCTTTAATAGATAAGTATTTTAATCAAATTTACCCAGTCCAAGAATCTTTTTTAAATGCAGAAGAAAAATTTACTTCAACTCCGAATTTTTCTACATTAAAAGAATCTTATTGCGGCATGATGCTCTTGCTCAAAAATTCTTATGTGCTTCAAAATTCTTATGATGAAAAATCGGTGTCTTTGAAAAACAACATGAATATTAATAATTCATTGAATAACTTAATGCGTTCAGTAGACCAAGGAATAATTCAATTAGAAACCGCAAAAGAAAGCAGCATTTCAAACTTACTTAAAAAAATAAAGAAAAATCTTGAACCTTACTTTAGCAAGAAAAACAGAGCAATCATAGGTACATTTCAGCAAAGAGTGTCTTTCATAAATACAGAATCTCCTACATTATTAATGTCTATAGGTTTAAGAATGGCGATAATCGCCCCATTATTGTTCGAAGCAACTTACGCTTTACTAGGTTACAGACCTTCAATAAAGTTAGTCCCATTTAAAGAACACCCGCAATTTTACATTGATTTTTATTTATTTTTGATTAGTTATGTTGCTTTTTTGATTGATGTTGTACCTGGCATATCTCAGTATACAATACTAGGCCCTAAATTACTTCTTAAAAAAATAAAGTCAAAAACAGGATCTGAAGATCCTTTTGAGTTTAAATGCTTCTAAAAGATCGCAACTATTAAATATCTATTTCAGATTGTTAATTTTATGGGTGAATTTAAAAGAGGAGTTTATATTGATCTTGAAACAAATAAATTGTATGAGATTTTAGGTTTAACCAGAAACTTGGAAAGTTTAGAAGAATTAGTTTTATTTAGACCAGTAAAAACCTCTCACGTAGAAGATAATGTTTATTTTTTTGTAGAACCTATAGAGAGTTTTTTAAAACAAATCAATCCTGACTCGGAATGTTTCAGACTTGTATATGTGTACCCATTGGGATAATGATTAAGTCCAAACCCGAATATATTCTTTTCAAGCAATAAAATCTTTTAAATCATCTCGAACTCCTTATTTTGGAGAAGCCAAAATGAAGATAAGAGTTCAAAGACTTGACAAAAACTTAGAACTTCCAAAATTTGCTAAAAAAGGAGATGCTGCTTTTGATTTAAGAAGCTCTGTTGACATAGTTTTACACCCTTTAGAGAAGGAAATCATTCCAACAGGACTCAAAGTAGCAGTTCCCGTTGGTTATGCAGGACTTATTTGGGATCGCTCAAGCATGGCAGCTAAACATTCTTTAAGAACAATGGCAGGTGTTTTAGATTCAGGTTACAGAGGAGAAATTAAAGTAGTTATGATTAATTTAGGCAAAGAACCTGTTGAAGTAACTAAAGGGATGCGTATTGCTCAAATGCTTGTTCAACCAGTACTTAACACAGAAATTGAAGAAGTAGAAGAATTAGAAGAAACAGAAAGAGGAAGTGGAGGTTTCGGTAGTACTGGAACGCATTAATAGTTGGAATTAGAAGTTTGGAGTTTGTAGTTGACTGCAAACCTCAAACTGCCAACAAATAAGAGGGAAGATAAAATGGATTTACAACACCTTGTAGCAGTTCACTTTCATAGAGGTGAAGTGATAACTTTCACTGGACCAATGAGAGCTGAAAAGACAACGCACTTAATTAATTTAGCAAAAAAAATAGGAAAATATTCACCATACAGAGCAGTTATTGCAACAAATCATCTCAATACCAGAGATACTGATAAAGAAGGCAATCCTGTAATTTTATCTGCTGGAGGAGAGCGCTCTGAATTGGTCCCTTTAATTATTGATCACAAAAATCCCGAAGAATTATTAGAAAAACTCGCTGAAGAAAATAACAGAGATACCCCAGATAATTACGGCAAAACAGGGCCGGTCGATGTTTTGTTTATTGAAGAATGCAATTTTTTTGATTCCAAATTTCCAGAAGTTATTGAAAGAATAAAACTAGAATATCCTGAATTAATGATAGTGCTTTTGGGATTAAATTATAATTTTAAAAAAGAAACTTTTGGAATAATGGGTTGGGCTAATAGTAATTTTACTAAATATGAGCTTAAGGCAAATTGCAACATTTTAAAAGGAAATTATCATGCTTGTGGAATGCTTACTGAATACACTGCAAGACTTGTTAATCCTGATAAGGTCGAAGGTTATGACGGTGAAAAAGTCAGTGTTATTGATAAATTTGGAAAAAAAATCAAAGACACTTTTACTTTTGACCCAATATTTTCTCCAACAGTCTTGCCAGAAGAGAAAGATACTGAAGACAATGAAAAACAAAAGACGAGACTTTACACTGTTGCGTGCAGCAAACATCACAAGCTACCTTACAAAAAAGAAGCTCTTGAAATAGAATCGTTCATAAAAAATCAATTAATAAGCAGAGAATCTTTGCCGGTAGAAATTGTATTAGAAAAATTTGAAAAAATAAAATATCACGACCAAATATTAAGGTACTTAACTGAAGAAAAAGGAATAAAATACGATAATGGTGTGTTGATTCTAAGAAATTATGTTTCAGGAACAGCTCATGGCAATTACTTGCCTCACCCATCTGAAAATTTAAAAGAAGGAATTTACAAACCCGAATTAAGGAATCTGTTATTATCTGAAGCTGAAAAAGAACTTCTTAAAAAACTAGGATGGACTTAAAGCAATTAGAACGGGAATGTTTGAGAAGAGGCGTTCCAATAATTGGTGAAGAAGAATCTCAAATTCTTGAATTTTTTGTTGAATTGTTGCGTCCAAAAAAAGTGTTAGAACTAGGAACAGCTAACGGATATAGTGGAATAATTCTGGGTAGTGAAGGAGCTAAACTTACAACTCTTGAGATTGATAAAAAAATTGCTGCTGAAGCAAAAGAAAACTTTACTAAATTTAACATTGATGCAAAAATAATTGTTGGTGACGCGTTACAAACAATTAAAGAAGTACGAGGTAAGTTTGACATAATATTCTTAGATTTTACAAAAAGAAATTACAATAAAATTCTTCCAGTTTTGTTTGAAAAGTTAAATAACAAAGGAATATTAATTGCAGACGATGTTTTATTTGATAAATGCAAAGATTTCAAAGAATCAGTGTTAAGTCATCCTAAACTGAAAACAATGTTCATTCGAGTAGGCCATGGTTTGAGTGTTAGCATAAAAAAATAATTTTTTTTAATATTCAAATATTTTTTCATAATTTTTTTCAATATTAATGTTTGTCGTAATCTATATATACGAGCAAATTTGAGAAACATCATGAAGAGAGGGTACGCACTAATTACTGCATTACTTTTAGGAAGCTGCGCTTCTACCCCGACACATGTTCAAAACAATTGCAAGATATCTGACGAAAAATATCAACAATTAGTTCAATTAATAAAAAAACAAAAAGGAATAAATCAAGAACCTATTGAACAAAGAATTGAACAAGTAGAGACTCAAACTCAAAACAATTCTGAAGAAAAACCTCAAACTCCAAACTTCAAACCACAAACCACGTATCAATCACCGCCTCCCATAAACCAAGAACCCCAAACGCAAAACCAAATCACACAACCAAACAATTTATCTGATTTTTTAAGACAGAACTATGGCGAAGAAACTTTAAAACAATTATATTCATCTTCAAAATCTAACGAGATTATAGGAGGATTAGAATCAATATCCAACTACCAAGAAATTCTTCCATTACTTTACGAAGATTTATCATTGCAAATAGAAAGGACATATTATGGAGGAATGAAAGATAAAAAGCCATCTGCTGCTGAAAGATTGACTTTTTTATCATTACTTCCTCAAGTACAAAATAATTTTCAATTTGCTGGTTTATTGAAAAAACTAAGTGGGTTAGGTGTTAATTTAGAATTTACAGAATCTCAAGCATTTCTTATTCCTGATGCTTTTTTCAGAATAGATGACTGGCAAAATCAACCAAATGCAAGAAAGCCCGAAATTCATTTTTCAAGTGAAAATTTTATACGCTTATTATTGCTCAGGCCAGATTTACAAGGTTTCTTAAGTAGTCCTGAAAGTTTAGATCAGCAGCTTGAGAAATGGGCGAGAGTAAAAAAACACATGCTTCAATCATTAGACGGAGGATTTGTTGATGGAAGCGAATCCGAATTCAATTACAGAAATCTCGATTTCCTCCAAAAAGCACAACAATATTGTATTATGTTTTCTTTGAATTGGGGCAACTTAAGAGAAGAAATCACTCAATTGATAGATCTTGATTTATCAAAAAATTACACTGAAGAAGGGGGGGTAGTTTATGTAGGAGAAGACGGTCAATTACACCTGAGGCACATAGAGTCATTCGCAAAGGAGATCCTTCCTGAACAAAATCCTCAACCCGAACGTTTAGCAGGTCTGGCAGAAGACTATCTCGCTCCAGGTGAAGTGTTTGTTTTAACTGGTGGTTTAACAAGAAAATTACTTCCAGAACAAGCAGCTCGTTTAACTCAAGAACAAGTTAGATCGATCACGGAAAGAGTTGCTGAAGTGAAAAATGATGCGCAAAACCACGCGTACTCTATTTATTCCTCAAAATTAAAATTTCAAAATGAACTTATAGGCTCATTTCATATTCATGCAATACAAGTAAAAGAACATGGAAATGCTGGACCAAGTGGCTTTGTGTTTCAAAATCCTATCAATCCTAAAAATGGATGCTTAACTGTTGGAGAGTCCGATCTTGAAGCTGCGATAAACTTATTAGATTTTAATGGTAAACACGCACTTAACTTAGTATTTACTAGTATAGATGAAAACACTTTTGACGTAAATTTATACTATGCTTCGGGAAAAGAAGGAAGCCACATAAACAATAACACAGTTAATGTTAGTTTAGGTTTATACGAAAGAACAACACCTTATCAACAGCGCTAATTTTCGTAACAATTATAAACTCTGTTTCTAATAAATTATTAAAATGGGTGAAAAGCGTTTGCTGCCTTTAGTTAGCGAAACTGTTGAGGAAACTATAAAGGCAGAGCTTTTGAGCGGAAAAGAGCAATACGTTAGTGATTTAATTAATAAGATTAAAGAAGAAAATCCAGTGATTATTTATTTTATTGCTGATTACATAAAAGGATTAAAAAATAATGGAGAAGAAGATCCTGCCGCAATTAATGCAGCAATTTATTCAGGTATTTTTGTTTACAAACTTCTAGAAAGCCAAGCAGAAGCCGATCAGTTAGAGAAAGATATTTTTAATCAATAGGTAGGTTATTTATTGCTATATCTTCAAATACGGGGATGATCTCAGGTTGTCCCAGTGTGGGATAAAGATTTCTTAATTC
>JACRAI010000056.1 GCA_016213425.1 archaeon
AAGAAGAAAAAAAGAGCGATTTCTCAAAGAGCGCAGATTGAATATAACAGAAACGAAAACAAACTGAATTTTAGAAGGTCAATAAATAGAAAGCTTTAAATATTGATACGTACTTTTACGTAATATGGTTGAATTAATTGCAAAAATAAGTAAAGGAAGCAAGATGGATCAAATTTATATTCCAAAAAACAGAAGCGGCCTGCAGGTTGGAAATTATGTAGTTATCAAACCTTTATTAAAAGAGATTCCAAAAAAAACTCTTTATTTTTATAATGCTGAAAATATAGAACCTATAAAAATAAATATTATTAATCAGGTTTTTTTAATAATAGAAAATAACATTGAATTTTATGACAATATAATAATTACCGGCTCTTTCCTTGAAAAAGGCTTTAATTTTAATGATTTAGATATTTTAATAATAAGTAAAGAAAAAATTGATGCTGATTTTTTGAAAAACATACTTGAAAAAAGCATTGGGATAAAAATGCACTTAATTTTAATGAACAATGCGGAACTTATTAAAGGCTTGTCAATAGATCCTTTATATCAAATGATGATAAGTAAGTGTGTTTCAGAAAAAAGATTGATTTATAGATTAAAAAATGAAATTAATTATAAATTATTAGATTTACAATTATTAAAAAGTAAATCTTTAATAGATAATTTTGACGTGCTCGATGGCAAAGAAAAGTATTATTTAACTAAAAACATGATTGCAATACGATTATTTCTTCAAAACGAGCGTCTGAACAATAAAAAAATTGATGAAACAGTAAAAGAAGAACTAAAAACAAATCCTGACTCCATTAAAAACAATTTATTAGAAAAAAAAGAGTTTATAAAAAAATACAATGTATTTTACAAAAAAACTTTCAACAAAATATTATCAAATATAAAAAATGGTTCAGAACAAGAAAAAATTAATTGATCTGTTTGCAGGAAATTTAGCAAATGCAGTACTTCACAGAATACTTGAGAAAGCTATAGAAGATAAAGCAATATCAAATAAGTACTTGAAAGAAGTCAAGAATAGTTGGGAGATTGCTAAAAAATACAGAGAAAAAATCAATCCTCAAAAAGAAGTTCTGCCTCAAAAGTACGCCCAAGAAATAAAAAAGAAAATAATCTTAAGAGTAAATTCAGAACTTAAAACAAGAATATCTAAATGATATCAAAATTTGAGTTTAACCTCAGTAGAAGAACAAACAAAGAAAGCACTTAAAGAAATTAATGTTATGTAAAAAGAAAGGATTGTGGGGTTTAGGAGCTAAAAGTAAAATTAATAATAGATGTTTGAACTTATCAGCGTTAATTATTTCTTAGCTAACTTTTTTTTAGTAGTATTATACATGTCTCTAACTTGTTCATAACCTATTGATAAAGCGTTTGTTGCTAAAGGAATTAACACAAATTCATGGTTTCTAGCACCTAAAATAGTTCCACAAATAATTGAGGAAAGAATACCTGTGAACGCTCCAGCAGAGTGAGCAGTATCAAATGGGGAACGATCTTTATTAATAAACGGATCAGTATCAAATTTTCTGCTGATTGTTGGGAACATGTAAAAACATAAACCTCCTTTCATGAAATAAATTGAAAAATTCTTTAACGGTCCCGAGATAAAATTCGTTGAATTTATTGTTGAATCCTTCATTACTTGCTTCCAAACTTCTGTTGGCGAAGGCTCTTCAACTTTATCTTCAACTGTTTCTCCTAGTTGTTCTTTCATTTCTTCTTCATCTCTGCATTCTCTGACTAAAGTTACTTTTTGTCCAGTAAATTTCTCATAAGCAACAACAAAAACTTTCGCTTGCTTTAACGCTTTAGGTGTGTGTGCTGTGACTCTAATAGGGTGGAAACTTCCATCACTGAATATTCCAAAATTACTTCCCATTGGGTCTGGCTGTATAGAGACATACTGTTCATGAGTTCTTTCAATTAAGAATTCATGCCAGCCTTCTACTTTTTTGTACAAATCCCAATTATCCTTAGGAGACACTCTTTTTCCCAGCTTGTCTATATCATAACAAGTATAGATGAGGTGGCGATTTACTGCTCGAATCTTAACATCTTCTCCGAAAACTTTCCAAATTAAATGATTAAATTCATCTCTGAATGCTTCTTCTCCTCTTTCTACAACTTGTTTAGTTTCTGTTTCAGCTTTTTCTACAGCTTCATCTATTGTTAAAGGAAAATCACTTCTAGGCTGAGCATCAAATGCTTTAACAGCTCTATCCTCTTCAGTTATTTCTGGATTATGACGTTTTTTTTGTTGTTCCATTTTAGACTTTTTTTATCTCATCAGGATGAGCTGCGAACCCTCCTTTCTTTGTTTGTAGTACAACATATTGTGTGTCTCCATATTGTTTTAGTCCTTTAACAACACCTTTAAGTCCAATATCAAACCAGGTTGTTGCTCCGCCATACAAGTACTCATTATCTTTACCGAGATTTTTAACAATAACTACATCATCTCCTCTATTAAATCCTAAGCCTTCAGTTTTGTAACCTTCAAAATCTTTATCTTTCAATACTTTCTTTAAGCTGTCAAATGCGTTCAAAGCTCTATCTTCCGGAGTTATTTCTGGGTTATGTCTTTTCTTTGCTTCTTTAACTTGAGGCAGTAATTTTTCTACATCTTCCTTTTTTTGATATGCACGGATCACACTTGCTTTTTTTCCTGAGACTTTTTCGTAAGCAATAGCAAAAACTCTTGCTTTCTCCATTGCTTCAGGAATATATACTTGGATGTTAAGATCAAGATACTCACCTCTAACTATCGCATGTGAGACTTCAATTGCTCTTGTGAACTTTACTTTTTTTCTTTTAAAAAATCTAGTCTTTGTTTCCTTTCCAAGATAAAGATAATTTTCGCCAAGTAAGGAAGGTAAAAAAAGAGAATCTTTGTGATCTACAGGCACATGATAATTAACAAAAGCACCTGTTGCAATCGCGCAGTATTCCTCACCAAAAACCAATTTAACAAGTTGAATAAAATCTCTGCCTAAAATCTTGCTGCTTAATTTAACATCATCTTTAATTTCTATTCTTTCAGCTTCCTTTTGTGCTTCTTGCACTATCTTGGTAAGATCCATTTTTTAGTTTTGGAATAATCTGTTCCAGTAACCTTTTACTTTTTCTGAAACATCTCTGCCTTTTTCAACAAGCGAGTCTTTAATTTCTCCTCTGTGATCTCTGATGTACTCTAAAGTGGTTCTTGATCTTTCTTTAGCTCTTTCAAAAAGAACTTTAGGAGTATTTCCTTCTCTTGAAAGTTCATCTTTAACGTACAAACCTGCAAGGGTTAATGCACCTAAAGGTCCAAGAAGAATGTTTGCTCCGGCAAAAAGAATTGTTCCTTTAACAGCAGGACTCTTGATGTATTTCGCTATTCCTTCTGTTTGCTTTAATTCTGTTTTGTATGCTTGCAGGAATCCATTTCTAGAATTAACTGCTTCATCAATAGTTGCTTTTTTTCTTGCAGGAATTTTCGCTGTTGATTTCTTAACTATTTCCAGCAATCCTAAATGATACTGAACTAATTCTTTAGAAAATTCTTCACTAGTCATTGCTTCAGTTACATCTTTTCTAATTGCAACTTCTAAATCACCTACAGATTCAACATCTTTGCTTAATATTTTTTCAACTAAAGCGGTTTTTCTTGTGATGTCAACTTCTGTGTTTGCACAAATTGCTGAACCTAAATCATACATTTGACAGTAAGCAATTCTTTCTGTACTTTTTGTTTTTTTAAAGTTAGGGCTTGGATATTTTTGGTTTATTTTTTTCCCATCATAAAAAGTACCCATAACATCATTAAGTTTTTTAGCTAAAGAATCCAAGTGAGGATCAGTTATTGAATTGAAGAAATCTCCGAAGGTTTTTCCTTCCATTATTGTTTCTTTAACTCCTTCACCTAAACCTTGAGCGCCTCTTTGTATTGTTCGGCCACCAATTCTTGCAGCTTTATCAGCTAATTGTACTCCTTTATCTAGAACATCTTTTCCTAATTTTTTATAGTCAACATCCATTTTAGTCCTCCGTGAATAAAATTAATGATGTTACATAGAAGTCATTTATAAACCTTTCGTTTTTTGTTACTTTAAAGTGGTTAAATGTTTCTATAAACTGCCGGGGTCCATAAACCCTTTCCGAATTGTCTAGATTTATTAGTTAAATCATGATCAATTACTAGTCCTTCAGGCAAGAAACTGCAGGTTAACAATTGATAAGGAATATTTTCTTCATGTTTATCAGTCCAGCTGCTTGAAGCAATATAATTTTGATTTTTATTATCAAAAGTAATGCATAAATGATCATGGTCTGAAACGTATATTAGTCCTCCAACAGGCAAAGTTTGCATCAAATCATAAAGCAAATGTCTAACTTGACCTAACTTTAAGTTTTTGGAAAAACACAGTGCATTTGATAAATATATTTTATCAAACTGTTGT
>JACRAI010000058.1 GCA_016213425.1 archaeon
AAAATATTTATTGAATTAACAAAAAAAGCATATATTTACACTGAAAAAATTCAAGCTCATGGAGGCTTGCCTGTTGGTTCGAGCGGTAAAGTGATATGTCTTTTATCTGGAGGCATTGATTCTCCTGTGGCTGCATGGCTCGCAATGAGAAGAGGATGTAAAGTTGATTTCCTGCATTTTCACACTTTTCAAGAAAACAAACAAGTTTTAGGAACTAAAATAGAAAATTTAGTAAAAAAATTAAACGAATATCAGGGCAGATCGAGATTATTCTTAATACCGTATCATATATATCAATTTGAAAGCTTGAACACAAATGAAAGAATAGATTTAGTATTGTTCAAAAATTTTATTTTAAGAATGGCTCAAGAGATAGCGATAAAAGAAGACTATAAAGCAATAATAACTGGAGATAATTTAGGACAAGTAGCCAGTCAAACTTTACAAAACTTGCAAGCAACAAGTTACTGTGTTAATACTTTAATTTTGAGGCCGGTAATAACTTATACAAAAGATGAAATAATCAAGTTAGCTCAGGAGATAGGTGTTTACGAAGAAAGCATTAAAGAATACAAAGATTGCTGCAGCATATTATCAAAAAAACCATTAACACGAGCAAGCATTGAACAAGTAGAAAGTGCTCTAGGAAAAATAGACATTAAAGAAATAACAAACAAAAGCTTGGAAAAACTGGAAGTATTTAATTTCTAAAATGTGATTTTAAATCTGCTGATGCTATTAGTTTTTACATTTTTAAGGAAAGTCGATGGTGCTCCAGACGTCAGGGGTTTCATATCTTATGTTCACTTCGCTTCGCTCAGATTAAACTTTCAGCCACTTCGCAAAATTAATAAGTTATTTTACGCGAAGCGCCTTCATAATTATTGATGAGGATCCGTCTGCATAATGTTTAATTTTTATTTGAGGACGGATTCGAAAGTAAAGTCGACCGAAGGGAGTGAAACAGAGAATAAAAATTTGAAAAAATAAACATAAATTAAAAATAAAGAAGTAAAAAATGGAAGGAAAAATTCATTCCTGCTCGTACACTCTGATTAATTCATCAAGAACTCTCTCATATTCTCTTTGGAATTCTTCTTGATATTCTGCACCTTTAGTTATTTCACCAGTCCAATCTTTATCAAAAGTTTTTACTTCATTTAATTCACTTTCTTCAAATTCCCAATCAACTAAGCCTTCCGGAGAAAATAAATTGCTTGAAGGTGCTACATAATGTTCTGCACCATTTACATTTCCATCAAGACCTCTGTCAAGAAATGCATATACCTTCCTCTCGTTGTTTTCTGTTAAAGAAGATGCTACAATAAGAATCAGATCTGCTGGAGGATCTTCAGGAATAAAAGCTTCTGCTTTGTTGTTATCATCATAAACAAGTAGTTCATACCCTTTTGTTTCATTTACTGCAAATCTTTGGACAACAACTTCAGTGCCAAAATCTTCTTCCTTTTTTTTAAATGTTCCTTTCTCCTTTGTCATAACTAGTTCTGCTAGCTTTCTTACTTTTCCAGCTAGATCTTCATTTAGAGTGGTTCTTGCGTCTGGTGTTGAAGTTAATGTGTGCGTGACTTGTGTTGGTGGTTCTGGTTGATTTTCTTCTTGTCCTATGATGGCTGTGTTCAATCCTAAAACTGTCAATCCTACGGCTAAGCTTTTTATGTATTTGTTCATTTTTTTCCTCTGAAATCAAAGTAATCGACTTATAGGCATGTAAAATTCTTTTAGTTGAGTGTATGTTTTAATTTGTGTTTGATCTTTTACTGAGTAATCAACAATTTCGTAACCTAATATTTTGTTATTTAACACATCTCCTCTAACTTTAATTCTTCTCAAATCAACACCTTTTGCATCCTCTTTAGCCAACTTTTCTAAGTGTGAAACAACTATTTCTTTTAAGTCATTCACGCCCGTTACTACATTTGAAAAATACACTTGTACTTCCATTTTTTATCACCTGAAGCAAAATAATTGACCTGTTTAAAAGATTTGCGGATAAATAGAAAAAGACATAATAAATATAACTAATTTCTGTCGCTTACTAAAACATGTACGATAACAACTGGATAATTTGTGTTAAAATATTGCCTTTTGCTTTTTTCATAGAGACTTTTTCTGTTTAAGTACAAAACGTGTGCCTATAATTTAGTTTTAACGAGTTCATTATTTTACGGCGGAGCTGTCACAAATTAAAAAACAATGAGAGAAACATTCCAGCACGAGTAGAACAAACAGACAAAAAGATTTGTTTGGGCGTTAGTGGCAAAATTCAAACTTCTTTTCCATTTTTTGTGATAAACTTTAAAAAACAAGCCTTCTTTTGTTTTTTTAATGGTTTATAATCTTGTATTTGATGAAGTGATTCTCGACCAATTAAAAAAGGCAAGTAAAAATCAGCAGGTTAAAATTTTTCTTGCAAAGATTCTTGATAGAATTGAAGAAAAAGGCCCCGATGCAGGCAAGTTAATAGACTCTGTTTTGAAATTGTATGAGGTTAAGATGATGCATCCTCCGATCAGGTTGTACTATTTGATTGAAGAGCATAAGCAAGAAGCATATATTTTTGAATATGAGATGAAAACTAGCGAGTCAAAACAGCAAAACACAATAAATAAAATTAGAAATAAAATAAAAGAATCAAAATCCTAGGTCTTTTCTAGTAAAACGTTTACCGCTTGCAATATTTTGCAAGTATTCTGCAAGCCTTTTATACAACTTAGTATTTCTTAGAGCAATAACTTCCGTTTTCATTAAGTCATATTCTGGCTTTGCTACACATACAGTTTCAGCTTCCATATACATTGAATTTGCTTTGTCTTATTTAAACTTTTTCTTAATTTTTGTGATAAACTTTAAAAAACAAGCCTTCTTTTGATATGTTTATGTCAGATGATGATGTAAAAAAAGAGTTTAAAAAGAAGGCTCAAGCAAGTCCTGAAAAGTTTTACCCTGTTAAAACCCTGACAGAATTAGGTTTTAAAAGAAAATTATGCAAGTGCGGACAATACTTTTGGACTACAAAAAATGCACTCCATTGCGGAGAACCTGCTTGCAGCGGCGGATTAAGTTTTATTAATAATACTCCTGCAAAAAACAAGTTGTCTTATGTGCAGGTTTGGAAGGAATTTTCAAGCATTCATAAAAAACTAGGTTATACACCAATTAAAAGGTACCCTGTAGTTGCTCGATGGAATCCAACAGTAGACTTCACAATTGCAAGCATAGCTGCATTCCAGCCATTTGTTGTAAGCGGAGAAGTAGAACCTCCAGCAAACCCGTTAGTTATTCCTCAATTTTGTTTAAGATTTGGAGATATAGATAATGTTGGAGTTACAGGACACTTTTGTGGTTTCGTAATGATGGGACAGCACGCATTTGTATCACCAGAAAAATATGATATAAACAAGTACTTGAAAGATCACTTAACGTGGCTTAATCAAGGAATGGGATTAAGCAATGATGATTTAACAATTCATGAAGATGCATGGGCTGGTGGAGGAAATTACGGGCCTTGTGTAGAATTCTTTTCTAGAGGCTTAGAAGTAAGCAATCAAGTATACATGCAGTACGAAGTTCCAAACAAAGAACTAAAAATCAAAGTATTAGATATGGGCCAAGGACATGAACGAGCCGCATGGTTCACTCAAGCAAAACCATCAATTTACGAATGTGTTTTCCCTAAAACTTTAGAAAAATTAAGAAACGCAACAAAAGAAGCTTATGATGAAGAATTCATGAACAAATTTGTTCCACTAAGTTCTTACTTAAAAGTTGAAGAAGGAGTAGATTTAGAAAAAGAATACAAAGATGTAGCAAAAAAATTGGGAATGAACTTAGAAGAGTTCCGCGCAAAAGTACAAAAAATAGCAGCATTATATGCTGTTGCAGAACACTCAAGAGTTCTATTAATCGCTTTAAGAGATGGGGCATTACCAAGCAATGTTGGAGGAATGTACAATTTAAGAGTAATACTAAGAAGAGCATTGAGCTTTATTGATAAATACAAATGGAATATTGATCTTTGCGATGTCGTAGAATGGCATTCAGAAGAATTGAAAGAATTATTCCCTGAACTAAGCGAGAATTTAGACACGACAAGAAAAATTCTCGAAGTAGAAAAACTAAAGTATGAACAAAATAAAGAAAAAACCGCGAAATTAATAGAAAAATACGCAGGCAAAGAATTAACAAATGATCAATTAATAGAACTTTATGATTCACACGGAGTAGATCCTAGAGATTTAAATGTTAAAGTGCCTGAAAACTTTTATGCATTAATTGCTCAAAAACATGAACAAAAAGAACAAGCCACACAAACTGAAAGAAACGAAAAAATAGATTTCCCACAACTTCCCGCCACAAAAGCATTATACTTTGAAGATTGGAAAAAAATTGAATGCAAAAGCAAAGTGTTGTCAGTAATAGATAATAACGTTGTGTTAGACCAAACAGTATTCTACCCTGTAAGCGGCGGACAAATGCAAGATCAAGGAACAATAAACCACTTAAAAGTTCTGGATGTATTCAAACAAGGAACATTAATAATTCACAAAGTTGAAGGAGATATAAAAAAAGATCAAGAAGTAACTTGCAAAGTTGATTTAGAAAGAAGAAAACAATTAACGCAGCATCACACATCAACACATATAGTTAACGCGGCTGCAAGAACAGTTCTTGGACCTCACATTAATCAAGCGAGCGCTAAAAAAGATGTAGATAAAGCATACCTTGATGTAACTCATTATCAAGCTATAACTGATGATGAATTAAAACAAATAGAACAGGAAGCTAACAAATTAGTAAATAAAAAAATAGAAGTAATAAAGACTTTCATGCCCAGAAATGAAGCAGAAAAAACTCACGGAGTGAGAATATATCAAGGAGGAGTTGCTCCAGGAAAAACATTAAGAATAGTAGACATAAAAGGTGTTGAAGCTGAAGCTTGCGGTGGAACACATCTTAACAATACTAGTGAAGCAGAATTAATTAAACTTGTTAAAACAACCAAAGTTAAGGATGGAGTTGTAAGAATCTTCTTTTTAGCAGGAAATGCAGCAAAAAAATTAGTTCAAGAAAAAGAAAATTTAGAAAAAGAACTTTCTAGTGAAACTGGAGTTCCTATAAAACAAGTTCCTGCAAGACTTGAAGAACTCTTTGAAGTATGGAAGAATGCAAGAAAAGCCATTAAAAAAGGACAAAAATTAGAAAGTTATGAATTGAAAAGCAAACAAGATTATTCTGGAGATGTAATTAGCAAGTGTGGCGAAGTATTAAGCACACAGCCAGAACATTTAATCAAAACAATCCAAAAATTCAAGAAAGAAATTGAAGAGTTTAAGAAATAGTATTAAAAAACTCACTAATCAGGAATATCATTAACAATCATATAAACCGGCAGGTTCAATTTCATCCACCCTAGTCTGCAGATCATAATGCCCGGTATAAACTGATGTTTCAAGATTTTTTGCACTCTTGTCAAGTTTCACAACTAAATAATTTGTCCAATAAGAAACAGTACCTAAGTCGTGGTATACATTTTTAATTCTTCCATGAGCAGTGTTGTGCCACCCATCATTATATGAAGGTTTAGAAGAATCATTAGATCTCTTTTCTGTATTAAGTTTCTTTAAAAGTAGATAATTGTCATTCAATTTTTTAACAAAAATAAAGTCTTTTACATTCTCAGTTGTGTTTATCTTTAATTTGTTGGATTTCACCAGATTAAGAAATTCATCCAAACTAGAAACATCTTCTATTTTTTTGATTAAACTGTCATGTTTTGTCTTGCTATTTTCGTCAATATTGTGTTTAGATTGTATTTTGGTCATAAATAGAAAAAACTTTATTAGACTTTATAAGCTTTCAGTATTATTTTTTCATAAATATTTAGCAAAAAATTAGTATTCGGGTTCTATAATTATCTTTTTTATGACTTAAGTTCATCAGGCAAATTATCTATCCCTTCAAATTCTTTAACAACAATTGATTTAATTTTACTTTTTAATTCCTCTTTAACATTTGTGTAGCACATTTGTTTTTCTCCGCCAATACTTTCGCAGTCATCTTCAATTAAGATGTCTGGCATGATTCTTTCTACAACATCTTTGTATTCTTCATTAAAAAGTCCCATTAAACCTGATAATTTTTTTCTAAACTCAAGTTTTCCTTCGGGAAATTCATAAAATGTTAAAAGGTTTTGTATGGCTTCTATTTCTTCAGGACTTTTTCTTGAAGTTAGGTAAATAATTGTTGCCCCTTTTTCTTTCCAAGCTCTCAGCTTATCAATACATCTGCCTATAGGAACATAAGTGGAGTAATTTTTAACGGAAGGATCTTTATTTTTTACTTGCTGAACTATTTCTTCTCTTGAATGCCAAACTGCATTTTCATGCATTAAAAGTGTTCCTTCAGTAAATATTAGAATTTTCATGTTACAAAGTTTTGTGTTATAGTTATGGTTTTCCCAGTTAATGCATCAACGTAAGCAGAAAACAATTCAAGTCCTCCTATGGGAATCTGCCATGCTAAACTATACTCTAACTTTTTTCCTTCATTTGTATTAAGTTCTCTAACTAAA
>JACRAI010000059.1 GCA_016213425.1 archaeon
TAAAAAATCAACTTCTAAAGTTAAATATTGTTCAACTTTCTTTTTTTGATACCATTTTTGTTTTGTTTTCTTGTCCAATTCTATTTGTTGTCCTGTAAAAACATTCTCTGTGAAGGTACCAAAACTGTCTCCTAAGCAGTAAAGGTCATTTCCAAATACTTTTACAACTAAATTATACAATTCTTTTCTTGATGCTTCATCAGTCTTAGCTATGCTTACAGGTTCAGTGTTTTCTTTAGCTTGTTCAACAATTTTGTCTAAACCGCTGCCGCTATCAAAAGCTTTCACAGCTCTATCTTCTTCAAGTATTGGTGGATTGTGTCTTTTCTTTTGAATCATTTTAGCACTTCTTCTTTGAATTTTTTCTTTGCAAAATAAGTAAATGGTCCTGTTACTTTTCTAGTAATATAAAAGTCCCACGCGCCGTCCATGATAGACCTGTCTTTTAGCAAGTCAGAGCTTCTTTTCAAGAATGCATCTCTTGCTTCGTTGATGTTTCTAGCTTGGAATAATTCATATACAAAATAGCCTCCGAAGAGAGCAGTATTAAATCCCCATATAACTAGGTCTGTTTTGTCCATTTTAACACGATATAAATATCTCTCCTTTATAAATCTTTCTATTATTTACTACTTTTTAGTAGTTATTATTTTACAAATTCAACATTATTGAAGTTTTTAAACTCTTTATCTCCTGTTAGAAATGGAACCATATGTTTTTTTGATAATATATATCCTATACAATCTGTCATTGATAATTTTCCTTTTTTATGAGTTTGTTTCAACTCAGACGCCAGCTTAATAATTGAAAGATCAAGTATCAAAAAAACGAAAATCAGTCATATAGATCCTTTCTTAATTGATCTTTTATTTTTTGTCCTGACTCGGTTATCTTTCCTTTTAATAAACCAAAAGTTTTTGATATCGTGTCACTTTTTCTTACAAGAACGACACTGAACTTTTCATTTTCTTTGATGTTTTCTTCTTCAACAACTGATTTTGGAATTACAAATCCAAATGAATTTCCCCATTTTTTAGCAACAATTTCAAGTTCTGTCATTTTACCGTATATAATTATACATAGTATAATTTGTATTTAAATTTTTCGTTCAATTCAGTGGTATGTACAAGCTCAGTCCAGCAACAGCTAAACTAACGCCCCAAGCAATCTTATTCCATTTTAGAACTGTTGAACCGTCAAATCCTGGAAAAGGAATTAAGTTAAAGATTGCTAGAAAGCTATTAATGTATAGTCCAGAAGAAAAAAGTTCATTATGATTGATGAAATTAAGTCCTAAAAATACTGCTGAAATTAATATGTTCATGACTGGTCCTGCGAGTGCAACAATTCCTTCTTTCTTTAAGCCCATTCGAGGCATTAAAACTCCTCCAGGAGCGGCAAAAATGAATCCAAAAAAACTCATAACTAAAGCTGCTAGTAACATTTTATCATCACTTCTGAATTCAGCCCAGTAACCGTACTTTTGTGCAACAAACTTATGAGCTAATTCATGAAGCAAAAATCCTAAGCCAACAGTAAATAATGAAATAAGAACTGTGTTAATAAAAAGTTTATTTGTTTCTTTAAATAATATTGAAAAAGCAAAACTAAGAATAATCCATGCTTTGGCTAAATCAAATAATTCTTTTTTTGAAAAGTTCATTTATTCATTAAACAGTGTATTTGTTATAAATGTTTTTGTTTTAGTCTACTTGAACTTCAAACTCATAAGAGCCTAATAATTTTCCATTAATTCCTATCATTTCAAACACTAATTTTTGATTTTTAACATTATTTTTCAAGAAATGCTGTGTTCCTATTCTTTTTGTTTCACCATTTAAAGGCTCTTTATTGAAAGTGTTGAAAGCGGATAAAAATTCATTGTTCAAATCATAAGAAGAGATAGATACTACATATTCTCCAAAGTATCCTTTATTTGTTAAATTGTATTCAATTTTTGAGCCTTGAGCCATTTTTTCAGTGAGTTTAACATTGCTGATTTCTATCAAGTTCAAATTTTCTTTTTCTAATCTATCAAAACTGCAGTAAATATTTGATGGAGGCATTAAACCAAGATTAATTATTTCTGGAGGAATCGGTCTTACTTCACCAGGTTCTTCGGTTATAGGAGGCATCTCACAGTCTAAAACAAATGGACAGTTATTTTTGTCTCTTCCAAATTTAGTATTTCCTCCTTTTTCTGCACATTTATTTATTTCTTCTCTAATATCTGGGCAGGCCGCTTCACATCTTACTAATTCTCTGCAGCCATCCTTATTGATTTCAATTATAGGAGTGTTTCCTTGTTTTTCACAAATTTCTGCTTGCGCTAAATATTCTTGAGAACACTTAGGAATTCCGTCTTCTATTAAATATTCTGCAGTAACTCCTTTATATGAAACGATTAATTTTTCTCCTTCAAAAACTTCTAAGTAAGTTACTGGAGTGCCTATAAAGAACCCTGTAATTAAAGAGAAA
>JACRAI010000006.1 GCA_016213425.1 archaeon
TGAATTGATAAATGTGTTCTTTATCTGGCGGGCATGGACCTCCATAACTTAACTTACCCCAACTATTCTTGCCGTGAGGAACTTTAATTTCATTATTTATTTCTTTAGTTTCAGGAGGGATATTCCATAAAATCCAGTGATTCCAAATGCCGACCGGAGCATCAGGATCGTCAACTACAAGAGAAATACTTAAAGTATTTTTGGGAACTCCGGAAATTCTTAGTGGAACTATAGAGTTTTCACCATCACAAGTGTGTTTAGAAGGAATGCTTTCTCCATCTTTGAATGCAGGGCTTGATAATTTCATAACTATCATGTTAGCTTCTGGTTGATTATATTCGCTTGGTGTTGTTTGAGTGCATGCAGTAAGCAATATTAATAAAACTAATACTGCTTGCTTCATTGAATAAAGAATTAAGTATAATTATTTAAAAACTTCGTAAAAATAGATACTTATTGTATTGTGCTTAGAAATTTTCTTGCCATTTCTGATATGTCTTCATTTGTTTCTAAGCCTTTCCAAAAATCAGTTTCTGTTACTACATTAACAACAACTATATTTGCGCCGTTGAATATAGCACTTCTCGCTTCTTTTAAATCAACGCCTCCAGCTGCAGAAATCATAACATTATACTTGCTTTTTATTTTGTTAACTTGTTTGTAAGGAATAACTTTACCTTTAGTAGATTCTTCATCTCTTCCTTTATGAAGAATAACTACATCAGGTTTGTTCTTGAGTTTAAATAACACTTTTAATGGATCTTCAACTCCTAGCATGTCGATCATTGAGTTCATGCCTAGTTTTTTACATTCTTGCACAAAACTGTTCAAAGTTTCTGTAGGTGAACTTCCTAAAACTGTTGCAGCAGTCGCTCCTGCATCATATGCTAAAGCAACTTCACCTATTGCTCCGTCGGAAGTTTTTAAATCTGCAACTATATGTCCACTCCAAGAGTCTTTAATTGCTTGAATTCCGCTAATTCCTTCTCTTTTGATAAAAGGGGTTCCTGCTTCAATGATTATTCTGTCGCTTTCAGGAATTAAAGGAAGAATTCTCTCAACAACAGAAATGTCTTGATTAAATGCGATCTGCAAGTATCGTTTATTATGAATTAACATTTTTATTTCTTAACAATCTTACTGATCAATTCTGTTGCTTCTTGAGGCAAAAATAAAACAATCTTTTCTGAAGGATCTGCTGCAATGTCTCTTATAGTTTGCAATGTTCTTAATTGCAGAGCTCCTTTGCTCTTAGCTAAAGTCTCCGCTGCTTTTCTTAGATTTTCAGAAGCGGATAATTCTCCTTGAGATGCGATGATTACCGCTCTTCGTTCTCTTTCTGCTTCTGCTTGCTTTGCCATTGCTCTTTTCATTTCTGCAGGAAGTTCTATTTCTTGAATTTTTATGCTTTCGATATCAACTCCCCAATCAGATGTTTCGGCGTCAACAATTTTTTTAATACTTGCAGCAAGCTTTTCTCTTTCGCTCAAAACAAGATCTAATTCATAATTACCCACAACATCTCTTAATGCTGCTTGAGTGTATTGTCTGACTGCATACTCGTAATCTTCTATTTTAATAATTGCGTCAGCAGGTTTTTCAACTTTATAATAAACAACTGTGTTAGCTAGAAGTGGAATGTTATCTTTAGTGATGACTTCTTGCTTAGGTACATCTGCAGTCATGATTCTTAAATCTACTTTTCTCATTGTTTGAATGAGAGGAAAAATCCAAGTGAGTCCTGCATTTTTAACGCTGGAAAATTTTCCTAGAGTAAAAACAACTCCTCTTTCATATTCAAAAAGCAATTTTAACCCGCTTAATATAAAAAATACTACAATTACTATAATGATTGTTTCAAAAACCATTTTCTCCACCTCTTTATTTATACTAACAGATTTGTTTAGTTTTTAATTCTCAAGTTTATAAATTTTTCTTGAAAGGTATGTAAAAGTTATCTTAATAGTTCTTTGACTTCTTCAACACTTATCGGGCAAAGATCTATTTGGCAAGCTTCTGCATTTATCGGCAATACATCAATATATATTGGATCTACTTTTATCTTCTCACCTATGCCTAAACATAACTCGTAAACGCACGCGTATTTAGGCATTAATTCACTAAAAACAATATTCTTTTTTTCAGTTGTGCAAGAACAACAAATCGTCTCTGTGTCGCTACGACTGACACATTTTCCAGTTATTTCATCTTTGTAAAAACCTGGCTTACACACACATTCTTTTTTTTCATTTAATTCTTGATTTTCTTTACATCTATTAAAATAAACACATTTTCCCTGCCAAGCATCATAATCAAATTCACTAAGACAACAAGCATAGCCTACCTGGGATAAAACGTCTTTGTACATTTCAAGATGATACTTTTCAGGACACTTAACATTACAAGAACCACTCTCGTCTTTTGGAGTTACTTTAGGTATCAAAACTTCATCTTCAAACTTGTGCTTACCACACAAAACATCACATTCAGCTTCGCTGCTAACTCCTTGAGTTAGCACTTGTACTGAGAAAGTTTTTTCATCTCTTTGCTTGTAACAAGTACAACAAACTTTGGTTTCATTACAATAATTCAACCAACTTTCTTTTTTCTCTTCTGAACGCTTCTGACATATCTCTTCAGAACTTAATTCATTTGCGTTTTGGCATTTTTCTTTTAAGTATTCAACACATTTATCTTTTATTTTATCAACACCGCCCATTTCATTAAACCAAAAATAAACTATTTCAGAACAATCTCCAGCCCTGGCGACAAGTAAAGCATTATCCAAAATCCAGTCGAAAGCAGAATTGAATAATTCGTTAATCTTAGAATTATCACAAACTATTTTGTTTTCTGCAGTTTGATAACCTGTTGCGCACCCAACAATTAATATGAAGAGCAATAGTATTAATTTCTTCATTTTTCACCTTTTTTAGTAATTAAAACAAGGGAAGATATAAGCTTTTTTGATAACCTTTTTAAACCACGAACTACCCACCACTAACTACAAACTACATACGAGCCCGTAGCTCAGTCTGGTTAGAGCGCTGCTCTGATAAGGCAGAGGTCGTGAGTTCAAATCTCATCGGGCTCATATTTTTTTATTTCTACGTTGGCGAGTTTTCACGAGTGATTATGAGTAAGTCTCGGCGTAAAGTAAAATTTTTTATTTGTCGAGACTTGCGAAAGTCAAATCTGAGCAAAGCGAAGTAAATTGAAGATATAGTAAAGGAATCTGCTAAAGTCTATAAAGAAATCAATAATTTTATTAAGATTTCAAGATATTTAAGCAAAGAATTATTATGAAAACTCAAAAAGTTGATCAAGTAACAGGTAATCCTGTTGTCGATCTTGTTCTTAATACTGTTGAAAAGAAAAAGCAAGCATTTATTTTTGTTAACACCAAAGCCAGTGCTGAAAAGTGTGCTGAGGATATTTCTGAAGAACTTGATAAAACTCCTGCTTGTGAGTTAATTGCTGAAAAAATATTAAATGTTTTAGGAAGTCCAACAAAACAGTGTAAACGATTAGCTAATTGTGTGAGAAAAGGAAGTGCATTTCATCATTCAGGGCTTCATTCAAAGCAAAGAGAAATAATTGAAGATGAGTTTAGATTAGGAAATATTAGATTTATTAGTGCTACACCAACATTGGCTGCAGGGTTAAGCATGCCTGCTTTCAGAGTGATAATCAGAGATGTGCAAAGGTATGGTAGAAGGGGTATGGAGTTTATTCCAGTTCTGGAATTTCTTCAAATGGCTGGTCGAGCGGGGAGGCCTGAATTTGATGATTTTGGTGAAGCAATAGTGATCGCTAAAAGTGAAGGAGAAAAGGAAAATTTATCTGAGAAATACTTGTTAGGCGAGCCTGAAGATATTTACTCAAAACTCGCTGTAGAACCTGTTTTAAGAACTTATGTGTTGTCTTTAATTAGCGCAGCGGAAGTGAATAATTTTGAGAAGTTGATGAATTTTTTTAAAGAAACATTTTGGGCATTTCAGTTTAAAGACATGAATCAGTTAAGTGTCACGATAAAAAAAATGGTCAAGCTATTAGTTGATTGGGGGTTTATTCAAGAGTTAGATAATAAATTTAGAGCAACTTATTCTGGAAAAAGAATAGCAGAACTTTACATAGATCCTTATACTGCTAACGAGTTTGTCAAAGGATTAAAAAGGTCCAGTGAAACAGTTACGTTGCTAGGATTGCTTCATTTAATTTGCAACACTCTTGAAATGAGACCTTTACTTAATGTAACGACAAAAGATTTCGAAAAATTGCAAGAAAAAAGTTTGCTTCACGAAAAAGAATTTTTATCTCCAGAACCCAGTGAGTTTGAGTCAGAATATGAAGACTGGCTTAAATCTTTAAAAACCGCTTTAATGATGCATGAATGGTGTGAGGAAGCGGATGAAGATTTTTTGATGAAAGAATATAATGTGCGTCCAGGAGAAACAAGAGCCAAAATAAATCTTGCGGATTGGTTATTATATGCTTTATCTGAACTTGCAAGAATTGAACAAAAACAAAATTTGTTAGCTCAAATAAATAAAGCAAGAACGCGACTGAAATATGGAGTTAAAGAAGAGCTTCTTCCATTGTTAAAATTCAAAGGTATTGGTAGAGCAAGAGCAAGAAAATTGTTCAATAACAAGATAAGAGATGTTAAAGATGTGAAAAGTATTGATTTCAGTACTTTGAAAAAAATTTTGGGAGAAAAATCAGCAGAAGGAGTAAAAATGCAAGTGGGTGAAAAAATTGTTGGCAACCAACGACAACTCTCCGACACTTTTTAACGAAAAATTTCAAGAAGCGTATCATTCAACCACAGGAGCAATAACTGAAGCTATTGAAAAATTTGTAAAGCCTTCACTTAATTTATTAAGAAAAAAAGAATTAAATGTTCTAGATTTTTGTTTTGGACTAGGTTATAATACTGCCGCACTTCTTCAAAGTGTTGAAAACACTAAAATTTCAGTTATTGGTTTAGAAAATGACGCAGATATTTTTGAAAAAATACAGCAATTAAATCCAGATCTAAAATATTATGAATACATTAAAAAACTAAAAAACAATTATCATGTTAAAAAAGATTTTTTTGAGATTAAAATAATTCTAGGCGATGCAAGAGATACAGTTAAAACCTTACAAGAAAAATTTGATTTTGTTTTTTTTGATCCTTTTTCTACAAAAAAATGTCCTGAATTGTGGACTGAAGAGGTTTTCAGAGATGTTTTTAAAATTATGAGTGAAAAAAGCATTCTCACTACTTATACTTGTTCAAGATTCGTGAGAGAAAATATGAGAAATGCAGGATTTCATGTTATAGATGGGCCTTGTGTTGGAAGAAAAAGTCCAAGCACTATTTGCATAAAAGAATAGTTGCATCACATGTTTTTTGTAATGAATCTAGAATTTTGACATTAGGACAATCTTCAGGAAATCTTTTTTGTATATATTTTGATCCGGAAAATTTAGTGTCAATACCTATAACTAATTTTACTCCATCACGTTCATGTTTAACTTTCCATTCTGCAAGCTCAAAGCGAGTTGTTTGAGCATAACAGCGATCACAGGAATGATCATTCTCGTTGGCTAACCAGAATAAAATAACTCCTTCTTTAGCTGCTCTGTTTAAGTGATGTGTTTCCCAGTCTACTTGTTCATCATAATTGAATTTTTCGTCATCTTCAGTCCATTTAAGTCTTCTAGGACATGCAATGTGAATATGAGGAGCTTTTTTTTGAAAATATTTTATGGCTTCTTCTTGCCAACTGTGAGTTCCTTGAATTGGTCCTGCTAAAAAAACAACAGGTCCTTTAACTTCTTTATATTTTGGAGCAATTAATAATTCTGCCATAACTTTGAGAAAGTTTTTAGCACTAAATAAATTTATCTATTTAATATACCTTTAAATAAAACTTCATATTCACTAACGTTATGCCCCTGTAGTATAATGGATAGAATACAAGGTTGCGGTCCTTGGGATCGGGGTTCGAATCCTCGCAGGGGCGTTTATCTTAAAAACATTTATAAATACTAATTGTTATTTTTACTTATTATGCAAAGAAGAGGTGTGTTACTTATAGGTTTGTTACTACTTTTTGTTCCTTTAGTTAGTGCGTATCATGGGAGTGTTAGTACTGGTGGAAGTTATAGCGTCAATTCAGATATTGAAACTAAACCGGGAATTGAGCAAGCACAAAAACCTGAAACAACTTCTTTTGAAAAAAATCTTGGAGCTTATGGTTTTCCAGATCTTATTGTTGAAAGTATAGGTGTTCCAGATTCGTTGCCTAAAAATTCGATTATAGGACAGGGGTTTCCTGTTGTAATAAAAAACGTAGGAGAATTTCCTGCTGATGGTCAAATAATGTTATTGCTTGATATTTATTCTAAACACGGAAAAAGGTGTGGTATTAATATGTTTGCTGGAGGAGGGGTAGGTACTGGAAGTAATCCTTCTGTTTTTAGTTTAGGCCATCTAGTGAGATCGACTTCTATTGCTCCAGGAGAATCTTTAACTGTTTACGTTTATGATTATATTACTAAAGGAAGTTCGTTTGCTCCTAGAAGTGGTTGTTTAACAAAAGTGTTAGCAGAAGATATAACATTTAGGGCAAATGTGAATCCTGTTGCTGGAGGATTGTATAGTGGTTTAATTCCTAAAGGAAGAATAAAAGAAAGCGACATGACTAACAATGTTTTGGAAAAAACAGTCAAAATAACTGAAGAAGTTTCAAAAACTCAAGAATTAGCATTTCCGATAAAATTTGAGCCTGGCATGAATGTTTTTTCAATGCCAGTTGAAGATAATGTTAGTGCTTATTCATTCACTCAGAGCACAGGATGTACAATATTTGGGTTGAACGAAAACTATAGTAAATCAACTGCATGGGGTACAAGAAAGATTCCTTCAATCACTCCTTTTTTAAATCAATTAAATTTTGATGAATTATTAAAACCGGGAATTGTTTATGGAGCATTGTGCGAGTTTCCTTTAACATTTACGTTTGCAGGAAAAGACCCGGGTGTTTTTGAGACCCAGTTAAAACCTCAAGGAGTAACTGCGGTAACAACTAGAGCTGGGATGATGGGAATGCAGTTATATCAATTAATTGATGGTTGCTCTAATTTAGCTGGAGGAAATAGTGATATTTATCGTTTCACAAAAGGATGGGAAAACGTTAACAGAAAGTCAACTGCACACAGAATGTTTTACCGCGCAAACGTAATTCCTGGAGAAGCATACTTTGTAATGTGTGATAATTCTGCAGGAGGAACTTGGGATTTTAATCCTGAAGATAAAGAAAATTACCATTATAGAGATTCAGTAATTTTAGATTCTGACCATGTAAACAGGTATGGTGGCAGAGGAACTTTTGGCGGAAGTTATACAAGCAAAGATTATTATTATTTTGTTCCTAGATAAAAAAATAAACACGAACTGAGCTAGCTCAGTTGTGCACATTTAATCTTCTAAAATTTTGAAATTAAGCTTCCATGTATCCTATCATGAAGCCTGCTTCTGCGTCGTCTATTAAATCATCATCTCTTTCATCCTGTAAGACATCTATTTCAGTAGATTCTTCTTCAGGGTAGAAATATAAAGGCAATTTATTTCGGGGTTTGTGGTTTGTAGTAATAAATTTGAACCACTAAATTTTTCTGTTGTTTTTTTCATTTTTTTTACCTCCTTTTTCATGCATTACTTACTTTTCTTGTTTCCATCATCATTTGTCTGATGAATAGATTTTTTACTTCCGTGCACCTTAAATTTTTTTGATATGTGTTGTTTGCTTCCATTATTATCACCTTTTTTTTGATTTTCGCGGCCTTTTTTTCAGTTTGAAATTTTGGGTTTGAAGTTAACTGCAAACCGCAAACTACTTACTTAGAACTTTCTTTAAATACGCTACGCGTGTATGTCCAGTGTCCAGTGACTGGTTGTTTTGGTGTTTTAGAGCTTTAAAGTGCAGAATTCTATGTTTAAGGGGTGTCCAGTGAGAACTGGTTCGGGGTTTTGAGTTTGAAGTTTGTAGTATAGATATAAATCGCCCTCAAACTTAAATCCACACATCACAATTATCTTATGCCACTTCAGGATATTTTACGCTTCTTTGTGATTTAAGTGCTAGAAGAAGTTCTTTTGTCTTTTGAACTAATGGTTTGTAATCTTCTATGTGCATTCTAACAAGGTCGATTTTTGATATGTCTTCATAGTCTTCTTCCGCTTTAAAGTCTACTAGACAATTAAATAATTTTGTTACTTCTGATTCTTGTTCTTTAAGAAAATTAAACAAACTTGTATGTATTTTTCTTGCTCTTTTTTTTTGTCTTTCTAGTATGTTTAATATCAAAGTTGTAGTTTTTTTTATTGCTTCGATTTTTTTATTCACTTCTTTTCCTTTACCAGTCAAGTTTGATCCTAATTTTAAGAAGTAAATGGAAAAAGTATACATTACAGATCCTTTTATTTGTTCTTCTTGTAAAAAATCATCTAATTCCATTAATCTTTACCTATTAAATCTGCAGTGCAAGCGCCTATTATTGCAGTTAAGCTAACAGTTGCAACCTGTTTGTAGCTAGTAATGAATTCTTTTCCAAAATCAGGATTGAATAGTATTAAGACTATTACTGACATTATTATTGAAGTTGCATAAAGAACTGTTAATCTCATTGGTAAAAATTTTAGTAATTTTGGATCTTTTATTTTTCTGAACCCTGTAGCGTAAAGGAAAATTCCTCCTATCGCAAATGTCAAGAGATATAAGAATCCTGCTCTGTAAACATCTATGCTTTCTGCAACTTTCATTCCGTAAATAAATGTGTAATGCGCAACTGCGCCAAAAAAAGCTCCAACAACACCTCTTGCTCCATCTTTCAAAGTGAAACTTTTCAAAGGATGCAATCCAACATCTTTTTTTATTTCTTCTTCTATTTCTTTTAATTGTTTTAACGCATTGAGTTCTTTTTCTTCTTGGTTTAATACCTTTTTTTCAGCTGATTCAATTTCTGTTTCTTCAGTCATCAATTTTTTTTGATTTTTTAGAAGTAAGTCTAGTTTTGCATTTATTGTTTGCAAACTTAATTTTTTTGCCATCTCACTCTTTGTTTATTACACGATTAACTTCATCTTTTCTAAGATCTTTTTTTAAGAATAAACTTTTAAATTTAGATAAAAATCTAGGATCTTTATATTCTGAATTTGACATGTAAGCTGCAATTTTGTTTATTTCAATACTAGGGTTGGATTTTGGTGCGTGAGATGTTACTGGCGCAGTTTTTGATACTGCTTCCAACATTTTTAAGTCGTCAGGAACTACTCCGAGAACTAAAGTTTCCGTTGCTTCCTCTATTTCTTCTAAGCTTAACTCAAAACCTTTATTCCTTATTTTGTTAACAATTAAACCTTTTATAGGAGTATTCCTTTGCTTAGCTAACTTAACTGCTCTAATTGTTGTACTCAAAGTAGGATAATCTGGACTCGTAACAACATACAATTCATCTGATGCAATCATTGTTGAAAGAATTTCTCCGTGAAGATTTGGTGAAGAATCTATAAGTACAATGTCATAAAATTCTTTTAACGGATCTAAGCAATCTTTCAATCTATAATGATCTGTTATAGCTCTGCCTTCAACTGAAGCAGGAATCAAGTGTAGATTTTCAGAATATTTATGTATTGTTCTTTGTATGGGAGTTTTTCTAAGCAATGCGTCTTGTATTGTTGATTCGTAATCAAATATGCCAAAATGCATGGCTAAGTTTGGAGCACTGAAATTTCCGTCAACTAATAAAACTTTTTTTCCAAATTGTGATGCTAAAGAAGCGCCAATGTTGGCTGTGCAGCTTGTTTTGCCTACTCCTCCTTTTATTGAGATAATTCCAATTGTTTTTCCCATTAATATCTCCTCTTTTCTTTTTGAACGTGATTTACTCGAATTCTGTGAGTTTTTTATACTGAACTATGGTAGTTGAACCTTCTTTACCACCTATTAATTTTTTCGTTTTTATAAATTTTCCCTTTTCAAGCCTTTCAATTTTGCGCTGAAAGCTTTTATAAGTTCCTTCACCGCCTATTTCTTGATATTTCTTGAATAAATCGCCAATTCTTTCATCAGGATTTTCTTTAACGACTTTCAGAACCAATCTTTCGTTTTGATCTAAGTTTTCAGGACTTTTATTCAATTCTATCTTTGACACTGCTTCTTTAGCGTATTCTAAAATAACTTTTTTTGAAGAGTGATTTTCTGCAATTAATCCTGCATCTCTTAGTAATTGTAACCCAGCTCTTATATCTTGAACTTCATAACTTTTTTCGCTAATTAACTCAATTGCATCTTCATCCCAAACAGTAGGAAAAAATGCGTGCTCCATTCTAGTTTTTAAAATATTTCTAGTTTCGGGCTTAGTGTAAGCTTTAAACTCTATATTTTCCGGCAATAACCTAGACTTAATTCTATCTTCTACTTCAACATACCATTCTTTAAAATTAGTTATTAAAATAATGCTTTTCTTGTAAATTTCATTAATTAAAGAATAAATAAAATCTGTATCTTCAAGTTTGTCAACTTCATCAAGAACAAAAACCGCCGATTTCTTGTTAAGTACATTTTTTATTACTTCAAATAATTCTTCAGTATTCTTATTTTGCGTGAAAGAATAATTGATTTGATTGCAAATTTCACAAGTTATTTTATGGGCAGTATTTTTTTGCCAGCAATTAATGTATATTGGGGAAACATCATCGCTGTTTTCTTCTAAATCTCTAAGAATCCATTTGACTGCCGCTGTTTTACCAATTCCTGGACTGCCGTAAATTAAAACATTCTTTCCATTTCTACCTTGCATTAAAGGTTTAATGCAATTTACAACTCTAAATTGCTGAGTTTCTCTGTGCGGCAAAAGTTTAGGAACCCACTCAGGATCTAATGAATCTTCATTTTTGAAGATAGTTTCACCACTTTCAAGAACCTCTTTAAACAAGCTCATCAAATGCCTTAATTGCCTTTTGTTTAAAATAATTGTTGTTTTATGGGAAATATTTAAGAATTCTAGATCTTCTTAAACCCGCAATATTTCTGCAATACTTTTGGAACTAGGATTTCTCCTTTTTTGTTTTGGAAATTTTCAACTATTGCGACTAGTGCTCTTGTTGTTGGAACGCAAGTGCTGTTTAATGTGTGAACGTGAACTCTTTCATTTCCATTTTGGTATCTTATGTTTGATCTGGTTGATTGATAGCTTGTGCAATTGCTGCAGCTGGCTATTTCTCTGTAAGTATCTTGTACTGGCATCCAGACTTCAACGTCATAAGTTTTTGAAGAAACCTTACCTATATCTCCAGAACATAAGATGACCGTTCTGAAATGCAGTCCTAAACTTTCAAAAAAATCTTCCACGTTTTTTCTTAATTCTTCATGATGGTGAACGCTTTCTTCTGGTTTGCAAAGAATTATTTGTTCTACTTTATTGAATTGGTGGACGCGAAAGATTCCTTTAGTGTCTTTTCCGTGAGCGCCCAATTCTTTTCTGTAACAAGGACTTAAACCGACAAGTTTTTGTGGTAAATCTTTTTCTTCTAAAACTTCATTCATGAATTGCGCAGTTAAAGGATGTTCTGAAGTTGCGATTAAGAATAATTCTTCACCTTCAATTTTGTAAAGCATTTCTTCAAAAGCTTCAACATCAACAACTCCATCATATGCATCATGAAGCATCATGTTAGGAGGAATTGTAAATTCGTAGCCTCTTTTTGTCATAAAATCTATTGCGTATTTTAGTATTGATAATTCAAGCAATGCAAGTTTGCCTTTTAAAAAATAAAATCTTGCTCCGCTGATTTTTGCAGCTCTTTCAAGATCTACAAGTTTTCTTTCAACAAGTAAATCAACGTGGCTTTTAGGAGTGAAATCAAATTTTGGTTTTTCTCCAGAAGTCTTAGCGACTTTATTATCATTTGCGTCTTTTCCTTCAGGAACGCTTTCTTGAAGAATGTTAGGCATTCTCATTAAGTAATAATTTATTTGATTTTGTGTTTCTTGAAGATTTTTATCGCTCTCTTCTAATTTTTTAGGAAGATTTTTTGCTTCTTCAAACAAATTCTTTGCATCTTTTCCTTCTTTTTTATACTGATTAATTTCTTTGCTTAACTCATTTCTTCTTTGCCTTAACTTTTCATTTTCTTGCTTTAATTCACGCCATTTCTTTTCTAAAGCTAAAACTTCTTCAACAGGCTTAACTTCAAGATTTCTCTTTCTTAAAGTAGATTTAACAGCTTCAGAATTTTCTTTAACAAAATTTAAGTTTAACATACGACCGTTAATTTTCGATTGTTTAAAAAATTATCGAA
>JACRAI010000060.1 GCA_016213425.1 archaeon
AAATGTTTCGTTTAAAACAGATAACAAAATAAAACTTGTTTATTAAATAGCACAATTGAGAAAAAAAGTTAGGTTTATAACTAAGTGATTTTATTATTACCCGAAATAATTATTTTCAATATTGTTAAAATATTCCATGTGAAGTGATGGGGTCACGTCTATATGTTTATAAAGCAAAAAGTATTTAAATAACCTGCTTTTTAAACATTTATAAATGATTTATAAATAAGACCGAGGGATAAAAATGCCAAACAAAACCGCGAAACCAAAAAAAGCAGAAAAACCTGCTAAGAAAGTTACGAGCGAAAAAAATTTTGAAGTTGAAGTTGTGAACATAGTTATTAGTGCTGCATTAGGCCACGATATTCCTTTAGAAAAAATGGCTGCAACATTATCAAACACAGAATATAATCCTGAACAATTTCCAGGACTTGTTCTAAGAATTAAAGAACCAAAAACTAGCGCTTTGATATTCAGTTCAGGAAAAATAGTATGCACAGGAGCAAGAAATCTAGAAGAAGTGCATCAAAGCATAAGAAAGATAATTAAGACTCTTGAAAAAATTAATATAAAAATCAAGAAAGAACCAGAAATAAGCATTCAAAACATGGTAGCTGCAGGAAGCATAGGAATGGATTTAAACTTAAACGTTCTAGCAATGAAGTTGGACAACGTAGAATATGAACCAGAGCAATTCCCTGGCTTAGTTTACAAAATACCAAGCGTTAACTCAACATTCCTGTTATTTTCAAATGGAAAAATAGTATGCACAGGAACAAAATCCAAGGATGCAGTTTACGCAGCAGTAGAAAAATTAATAGACAACTTAAAAAAAGTTAAGTGAAAATTGTTAATTAACTACACTAACTGAGCAAAGCTCAGTTTGTGTTTTTTATTATTTATCCTAAAAAAAGCAGGGGGGAGTGCGTGGAACTTACAGAATTAACTAAAAAGTTCGCAGAGTTTCTTGAAACAAATTATCAAGTAGAACTTTTAGAAAATGTACGAAAAGGAAAGAAATCTATTCAAATAGATTTTAGCAAGCTAATAACTTTTGAACCTGAAATAGGTGACCTTCTTTTAGATGATCCAGAGGAAACTCTGAAAGCATTTGAGTTAAGTATTGAACAGTTAAATCCTAAAGCAAAAAATTTTACTGTAAGAGTAAAAAACCTGCCAGAATCAACAGGTATTTTTATCAGAAATATAAGAAGTAAAGAACTAGGCAAATTCTTAACCTTAGAAGGAGTAGTTAGAAGAAAAAGCGATGTTAGACCTCACGTTACTAGCGCTAAATTTGAATGCCCAAGCTGTGGCAACACCATATCAATCTTACAGTTAGATAACAAATTCAAAGAGCCCAGCAGATGCAGTTGCGGCAGAAAAGGAAAATTCAGATTACTTAACAAAGAATTAGTTGATGCACAAGGATTAGTACTTGAAGAAATCCCTGAAAAATTAGACGGTGGAGAACAGCCAAAAAGACTGGATGTTTTTTTGAAAAATGATTTAGTAAGCCCTTTAAGTGAGAAAAAAACAAATCCTGGAAGCAGAATTGTTCTTACAGGCATAGTTAAAGAAGTGCCAATAATAACTAGGTCTGGAGCACAAAGCACCAAATTTGATCTTGTTTTTGAAGCAAACTGTGTAGATAGTGTTGAAGAAGATTTTAATGATATATCTATAAGCAAAGAAGAAGAGGAAAAAATAATAACCTTAAGTAAAGATCCAAAAATAAATAGTTTGCTTATTGAATCTGTTGCACCTTCAATCTACGGACATGAAAAAATAAAAGAGGCATTGCTTCTTCAATTAGTTGGGGGTGTAAGAAAAGTAAGAGAAGATGGAGGAGTAACAAGGGGAGACATTCACATGCTTTTAGTGGGAGATCCGGGTGGAGGAAAATCTCAAATACTTAAGAGAGTTGGAAAAATAGGCATTAAAGCAAGGTATGTGACTGGTAGAGGAGCATCTGGAGCAGGTTTAACAGCTACCGTTGTAAAAGATGAATTTATTCAAGGTTGGAGTTTAGAAGCCGGAGCATTAGTTCTAGCTAATAAAGGAATTGCTGCAATTGATGAGTTAGATAAGATGAGTAAAGAGGATACTTGGTCAATGCACGAAGCAATGGAGCAGCAAAGCGTGTCTATAAGTAAAGCGAACATTCAGGCAACATTGAGATGTGAGACAACTATTATTGCCGCAGCAAATCCTAAATTCGGAAGATTTGATCCTTATGAAACAGTTGCGAGCCAAATAAATTTACCTTCTACTTTAATAAACCGTTTTGATCTTATATTTCCAATAAAAGATTTACCGGATGAAAAGAAAGATGAGAAATTGGCTTCATTTATTTTAGAACTTCATAAAGATGATTCATATAATGAGGCAGAAATCCCTACAGATTTGCTTAGAAAATATATTGCTTATGCTAAACAAAATTTTCGTCCAAAACTAACTCAGATGGCAATTGATGAAATAAAAGAATATTTCTTGAAATTAAGACAGGGGGCATCTGCTTCTGGAACAAAAACAATACCTATTTCAGCAAGACAACTTGAAGGACTTGTTAGATTGTCTGAAGCTAGCGCAAAAATAAGGTTGAGTGATAAAGTGATGAAAAAAGATGCGCAAAAAGCAGTAGCTCTTTTGGATTATTGTTTGAGACAAGTTGCGTTTGACGAAGAAACAGGGACTATAGATATAGATAGAATTGCTACAGAAATGCCTGCCACGCAAAGAAATAAATTAATTAAAGTGAAAGAAATAATAATAGAGTTAGAAAAACAAGTTGGTAAATTGATTCCTTTAGAAGATTTAATTCAAGCTGCGGCCGAGCAAGGTTTAGAAGAAAACGAAGTTGAAGAAGCCATACAAAAATTAAAAAGAGCTGGAGATGTTTACGAACCAAAAAACGGATTTCTAAGTAGAATATAGATTCGCCTTTTTCAAGCTGAAACAAGCTTTTTGTTTTATTAAATCTGTAATTAATGAACAAACACTAAAATTGTTGCTTTTTAAAGCGTAAGAAGAATAACAAGAATCTTTAATTTCAAAATTTACTATAACTCTGCAAAAATCAGGATTATCATAGCTAGAACTTAATTCTCTTAAGCATTCGTCAGATCCTGTAGCTAATTGAAGGCAAGTGTTGGCAGCTAGTTCAGGATCTGATTGAGCTAAAGAAAAAGCTCTCTGTTGAAGATTTTCCGTGCTATCTGTTTTCTTAGGCTTACAGTCTTCAGGACATAAAAAGATTGTTTCATCACTGTCACAAAAATTATTTCCACATTTATTAATGAGGGTATTTACGCATTTGCCACTTAAGCATTCATCAACTGTGGCAGGATTATTATCACTACAAGAATGAGGGCAAGCTAAAGGATTTTCTATTTTGGTGCTGCTTTGATTTCTATTGATTTCAAAAGAAAAAGAGTCTTCTACTTTTTTGTTTTCAGCATAAAAAGTAAATACTAAATTGTGTTTTCCGTTTGATAAATCTGTTAATTTAATTGGAAAGCTTAGTTTGGTTTCTTTGTTGACTTGAACATAGCCTGCTTCATCTAATAGCTTTTCATTTTTTTCATTGTATAAAGAAAAAGAGTATCTGCCTGAACTTTCGCGGCTTGCACCAAATGTAGCAGAAAAAACTAAAGACTCTTGGGTTGTTGTTTGGGGAGTGAGTTTAAGAAATATATTGAAAGTTTCTGAATAAGTCCAAATATATACCGCAAAAACTGCTAAAAAAAACATCAATAATGCTAAAAAAATTTTGAGGAGTGGTTTGGTTTTTTTGACAGTTGCAATTTTTATTGCATGGTTAACTTCTTCAGGATTGTATCCTTGTTGTATTAAATAAGTTCTCAAGCTTTCAACACTATATTGATCTTTGTATTTTCTTACATATTCTATTAAGCTTGAATTCGCCATCTT
>JACRAI010000063.1 GCA_016213425.1 archaeon
ATGATGAATTTGTTCCAGAACCTTGCAAACCTTGTGATTTTAGACATTCTTGTGGTGGAGGTTGCAGAGCTGAAGCAGAAAGAAGAACTGGAGGAACGCTAGCATCACCTCATCCATTTATGAAGAAACCAATTCAATTAGAGCAAGCAGTTCATAAAACGACAGACATTAGGCATTTAATAGGTAAAACTTTCAAGCCAGCAGATAGAGTTAAGTTTAGAGAAGAAGGAAGTGCTTACTTGATTAAAGGCAACGGTAGAGAGTACTTGGCCGTTGACAAAGCAGGAATGTATTTATTGAGAGAAATTCAAGGAAAAGGCGGAATTAAAGTTGATGATAATTTAGCTAAACATGATGGCTTTGCTAATTTTTTAGAAAAAACATTACAAAATAACATAATGTATGAGGTGGCTGCATAAAATGGTTAAGAGACTGGAAAAATTCGAGTCATTAAATTTGAAAGAAGAAGGTTTAAGTTTAGTTAAGAAAATTGAAGAATTATCGAACGGCGAAGGAGTGATAAAAGTTTTCGGTGAAAGAAACTTCTGCGAATGTGACAGTATACCGGGCTGTGACCATTGCTATGGAGAATGCTTCACCCCACCACAAATAAAGAAAGAATCTTATGACAAATCCAAAAATTACGTTCAAGCTAAATAAAGAAAAAGATAAAGAAAACTTGAGATTCTTTATTAATTACAAATCTCGTTCTGGAACAGACAGCTATGAAGCATTAGTGTTTGATTATCCAGAACTGAAGAATTTAAGAGATTTGCCTAAAGAAAAACAAGAAAAAATAATTAATAAGTTTGTTGAGGATAAATATAAAGAATTAAGCGAAGAATTACAATTAAACCTTAAAGAAGCAATAAGAATATGGAAAACTATAGAATCTTATTTTTTCCAAGAAGTGCAAAAATTGTTCAACCACTCTTGGTCAAGAAAAGAATTCACTGTTTACTTAACAATTTTTGATCGTTTCAGATACGACTTAGAAAACGGCTTCTTCTTTGTCCCAAGAAATACAAAAAGACGAAGCATTACCAAAGTAGCAATGCATGAATTACTGCACTTCATGTTTTTTGAATATTGGAAAAAGCATTTTGAAGGCAGATTATCAGAGGATAAATTGTGGGATTTATCAGAAATTTTTGATGTTATAATCTTAAACAAAGAGCCTTGGATTAAGTTTGCAGGACAAAAATCCCAATCATATCCAGCTCACGAACAAAAATACAAAGAACTAAACGAACTATTCAATAAAAGCAAAGATTTGAAGGAGTTTTTGGAGAAGGCAGTAAAATTATTATGAAAACATTCAATAGGCAATTAGGAACTGTAGATATTACTGATGATAGACTTGAGGAGTATCTTGAAGAAATAAATAAACAAGACAGCTCTAATTCATGTGTTGGAATAGAGGACGTTTTTGATGTTTTTCTAGAATTTATTATTTTGGCCATGGAAACTAAGAATTTTCCTAAGCCGAAATCAATGAGAATTCTTGAAGCTCATGGGAATAATACTAATGGGTATGAATTTGGTGAAAATGTGAATGGGCAGTGGAATATGTCTTCAATTCCCGAATGGATCAAAAAACATGAAAAAGATTTTGACGTTCTTTACATAACACCATGCAATCCAAATCATGGAGCAACTATTAAACGAGGAAAATCATACATAATATATCCAAAATCGTTCAACCATTCGATGAATATCGCCTACCTAGCTTCAAGTATCAATTCAGACTTGATTATTTTGCCTCCGAAGAAATTATTTTGGATTTATCGCTTATTTTCTTGAAAACAAATTTTCATTCAATCACAAACACATTATATCAACTCTTGTTTTGTATCTTGGTGTTTTTTCCATGTATAGAACTGCTCTTTTATTGACAGGAACGTCTTTCTTTAATTGCACATCATATTTTTTGACTAGCTCTCCTCGTAAAACCGGAGGTTTACTTTTTGGTTTTTCAACACCGTCTAATCTGAAAATATAATCTTCAAAAGCTTCGCTAACATCGTTATTAACCCGTCTTCCGTCTTCATAACAAATATTACTTAAGTTACCAAAACGCCAATATGCCTTTGCAGGATAACCAATTCTATGAATAAATTCCCCAATAGTGCCTGAAGGGTGGTCTTTAAGAACCATAACATAAAGCTCCTTACCAACTAAATTTTCAAGATCTTTTGTTCCAAACCTTTTGCTTTGTTTTTTATACATTTTTAATCACCAAATAACACCTAAGTCGTGAATATTTATATTACTTTCGCCACAGAATACATAATATTGAGTCATCTTATTAGTCTAGTTTTCCTTTTTTAAACTTTTTATTCTGGCTAAAATTATGAAATTAGCTCAATCCAATCAATTTCTTTGTGCTTTTGTAGATTTGTTTTATTCCCGTTTGGAATGGCTCGAATTTGTATTCTTTTGTGCTGACTAGTACTGAGTTGTCTTGAATTATTTCTGGATACAGTTGTTTTGCTTCATTGATTATTTCGAAGATTTCATTAACTTTGCTTAAAATAAATTCTATTCTCACATTCCATTTGCCGGTGTATTCATAATATCCGTGAGCGTTTTTGTTTTGTTTTAAGTGCTCAATCAGCTCTTTGGTTTTGCTGTCTTGTTTTAATTGCAGAAGTAATTGTACTTTAGAATATCCTAATGCTTCATAATTTACATGTGTTGTGAAGTGCCCAACTAAACCAATCTTAATTAAATTATTTATTCGACTCTCAACTGTTTTTCTGTTTGAATTTACCTTTTTAGCTAGGTCTAGCAAAGGAATTCTTGCGTTAATTCTTAATTCTTCAAGAATATTTAAGTCTAAATCGTCTAGTTTGAGAAATGTTTTGGGAAATGTTTGTTTGTGTTGCAGGATTATTTTTTGAAAGCTTCCTGCGGGATTTAAACGTTCTATGTCAAGTTCTTTGTCTACAAAATAAGCTCTTTTCAAGTATCTGCTTTTGCTTATGAAAAATACTTCATAATTCTTCAGTTTATCTCCTAAAATCTCTTTTATTTTGTTGACTGTTTCATTGTGGTGATCTATGGTTGAACAGGATAAAGAAAGTAATAAGTTGTAGTTTCCGCTGTAAGTAGTCATTGTTATTATTTCTGGAAGCTCGCATAGTTTGCTAAAGACTTCTTTATCTTCTTCAACTTTCAAAAACATATGAGTATAACGAAGGAAGCCAACCATTGAACGGTAAACTGTAATGTAAAATTTGTCAATAACTTTTTGTTTCTTTAAACTTTCAACTTTTTTCTGAACAGTTTTGGAACTTAACTTAACGATCTTAGCAATTGCAGAATAAGGAAATCTA
>JACRAI010000064.1 GCA_016213425.1 archaeon
ATGGTACAAAACAGAAAAAATAAGCTTACATCCTTAAGAGCTGGCTGCTCTAATAAATTTGAAAGTAAATTCTCTACAACCATTTGTTGACGGCAATAGTAGACTATCCAGATTATTGATGAACTGGATTTTATGGAAGAAAAAATATCCCCCGATAGTCATACCTATAGAAGACTTAGAAAATTATTATAAAGTGCTTGATGCTTATCAAATAGAAAAACAAGAAAAACCATTCATAGAATACATCAAAGAGAGATATTTGAAAAGCAATTAAATAAAAGATCTTCAGTGGAAGAAAAAATATGATTTGGTTTTCTCATACTTCTTTATTTATATAACTTCGAATGATCATTTCCTTAATTCAAAAGTGATTTTTACTCTGCCTTCTAACGGTTTATTTAGTTTTTCTGAAAGATGACTTTGAGTGAGCAAAAATTCTGCTCCCCCATTAACTAATTTATTAAAATTTAATTGTAGTAAAGCTTCTCTGATAAGTTCACTTGATTGATCATAGTTATTTAAGCATTTTTCTAAGCTTTCTTCATCTGGATTTACAACACTAATCCTGCTTAAACCTATAGAATTTACTATACAATATTCTAATTCAACCTCTGGATTTTCTTTTCTTTGACTAAAATAAGTTTTTATATCGCGATTTGATGGAAGAAGAGAGTCTATTGTTATGTAGATATTGACTATTTTGAGATAGTTTTTTATTCATATCTTACCAAACCTTTCTGATCTAGTGCTCTGAAGATTCTTCCCACATATTGGTTTACTTTTTCTACTCTTGCTTTGAATGTTTCTTCAGTTGTTGTTTTTTTTGCTAAATAAACCTCTAAAATATCTGGTCTTTCGCAATATCTCATTATAGTTAAGAAGTGTTCTCTGAAAGATTGTAATTGTATTCTGCCTTCTGAAGTTACTTTTTCTGGATGTTCTAGTAAATCTTTTGCAAATTTAAGTCCGACTCTAGGATTACTCGGATCTTCCCTCTTGAGTGCTTCAACAAGATTTGCTTGAGCTCCTTCTTCTGTTAAAGGTATTCTTATGAAGTATTCGAAATTTCCAACTCCGTATCTTGTTGTTCCTTGACTTTCTATCTTCATTAAATCATCAGGATTGAAATATCTTCTTCTTGTTGTTTCCAGCCAATTATTAGGTACTTCAATTATATGAAAACCTATTGTTGGTTCTCTTTTGTTTGCAGTATCAATTGCTACAAGTAATTTTTCTTCTAAACCTCTTCTAGGTCTAAATACTGCAGAAATCCTTCTTGTTTGTTCCCCGTCAATAACCCAATCTTTAATTACCATTTTGTATTTGATCTCTTTTTAGCAGTCGTCCTCATCTTCTCTAAATCCATGTCCTTCATGAATTAAAGTTCCTTGATGATATATCTTTGCTCCGCAAGTTCTTTCATTTATTCTGAAAGGCTTTTTTCCTTCAACATAAATTTCTGCCCCATTTACATTTACGCTGTGCGCTCCTAATCTTGAACCTACATCTCCCCTAATCACTAAAATTCCTCCTCTCATGCTATCTCCGGTGCATCTTCCTGAATTGCCTTGAACTTCTATTCTTCCAGACTCCATTCCTATTGCAGTTTCTCCTCCTAAACTTCCAACAACTGTGATGTTCTTATTGTTGTCTGTTCCTAGTCTTGATATTTTTTTGTTTAAGTGTTGTGTTATTACTACAAAATCTTGTTCTGGAGATAAATTGATCATGTAGGATAGGAATTCTCCTGCATTTATTTCAAAACCTGGCGTCTCTTCATATTGTTTTATTCTCACTGAGAAATCTGTAACATCTTTAGCTGTGTAATGTAATTCTTTAATCATCACTTCAGCTTTAGAACAGCTAGGTCCTTGTTTTAGCCAATTCTCAAAAGTTCTGCATAATAAATCAAGAGTCGGGTTTGGAGTTACTTGTAAATCTTTTTCATCTACTTGTTTTTGCTGTCCTAAACTTTGTAAGTATTGTTCTAATTTTTTTTGATCCATTTTAAACTACCTCTCCTGCCGCAGTATATTCTTTCCAGCTTCCTGCTTTTTTGTTAAGTTTTGCCCACAAGTTAAGTAATTCTTCAGGCATGCGTTCATCATTTAAATTGTAAAAACTTTCATGAACTGCAGGGAATGATTCTGTGGTTATTACATTGGTGTGCACCACTAATCTTTTGTACTCTTTTCCTTTCACTTGAAAATCTCCTTCTTTTGCTTGAACAAAATGAGCTAATTCAAGGTAAGCGTATTTTCCTTCAGGTTGTCCTACATTATACCTTTTATGTCCTCTTTCTATTAATGGAGACGCGCAAGTTGTTTTATCGAAATCTTTTGTTAATTGACCGCAGATTCTTTCAAGACGCGTTACTTGAACTGGCATCCATAATGATCTCCAGCCAAAACTTTTTCTTGCGATTTCTACTTTGAACTCTTGAGTTAAAACACATGATTCGTTTCCTGCTGATAGACCAACTCTATATTCTTTAAGTGTAACTCCATCAATTGCTTGAATTACTTCTGCCATTTGCTCGCAAACTTTTACTTGATCTTCAATTATGCTCATTTTATTTTTTCTCCTCATATTTTGGATGATCGTTTCCTGTTAATCTCTTGAAAACTCTATTTAATTGTTTAGCTGCATCTTTAGGTAATTTTTTTCCGTTATCTAAAGCATAATTTACTAATTTAGTAACTACAACTTTCTCTTGAACTGTTGGTCTGTACTTGTTGAAGAATGTGTTAACTCCGTTAACGAAATAAGTTAATTCTTCTCTGCCTTCGCCTTTAGGATTGCTTTCTAAATATCCTGTAACTAATTCTGTTAAAGCAGCTCTCTCTTCTTTTCTTAATTCTAAACTTACTCCGAATCTTTCTTCAAGAGTTTCTTGAGCTAAAGAAGTTAAGTGTTCTTGTAATTCTGATTTATATGTTTCTTTGCCTAATTGTTTCAAATGTGCTTCCGAAGTATCTCTTATTACGCAATGTCTTGCTGTTAAAAAACCTGTAAGTAATGTTAACCATGTTCCAACGTAAACAGGTGATAAGTATGAAACTTCTTGCCCTGAACCAAACTTGTCAAGTCCTAAAGCACAAGCTGTAAGAGTTAATCCTCCAAACGCCCATGCTTTCCAAGTCATGCTTTTAGCTCTTGCTTTGTTATATTTGTACATTCCAGTAAAGAATTCATTTGCGCCTTCAACATAAGCATTTTTTAATTTCTCGCTTAAATCTTCTACGTTATCTTCATTTAACTTTGTATAATTATCTAACGCTTCTACAACGCCAGTGTGACTTAGTAATTTTTGTTTTAATGACATTTTTTTATTCCTCCTTAGGATTCTGCATGTAATCCCATAATTTTTTGAAATCGTCATCAGTCCATTTACCTCTTAATCCTTTAGGTTTGTATGGTTTTGAACTTTCTCCTAATGATCCTGTAGACTTATTTAATTCTGCAACCTCATCCATATCTAACCAGCCGTCATAACTTCCTTTTATTTTTGCTTTCTTCTTTTTTTGCGGTTTTCTGAATCCTCTGACAAATCCTATGAGGCCGGTTGAGTAACCTTCTTCATGATAAGCTATTGATGCTAATCTTGTAACTGCGTCTGCTCCAAGAAAAACACTTAAAGCAAGCTGCCAAGATGGCTGAAAATTAAAGTTTAAATTACTGACACCAGATAAAATTGACGCACTTATTCCTTCAGTAACTGTTAATAATCCTGCTTCTATAGAGTGGGCAGTTCTGCCAAACCACTCATTGCAATGATTTTCAACTTGATCTTTTGTTCCTATGCCGTAATTTTTAGCTGCGCTTAATACATATGCTCCTAAATCTTTTATCCCCATTTAATTTACCTCTCAATAGTTTATTTAGATAATAAGAAGACGCACCAGTATTTAAACCTTTCTATTTTTACCACTCTTTAGTGGTTATTAATTTCAGAAAGATTTATTAATAAGTCAAACTTATCTTAACTTAGGTAAAATTATATGGTACAGGCATTAGTAGAACTTGATGAAAACACTAACAGAGTGTTAAGTATTGTGAAGGCAAAACATGGCTTAAAAGATAAAGGAGAAGCAATACAATTCGTAGTTCATGAATATGTTGAATATGAGAATGAACCTGAATTGAGGCCAGACTTTATTTCTAAAATTAAAGAAATTCATGAACAAAAAAGCATAAAAGTAGATGATTTTGCTAAAAGATATGGTCTAAAATAAAATGTATTGCTTAGAAATTAAACCTGAAGCAGACAAGATATTTAGGAAGTTAGCAAATAGAAATGTAAGACAATTACAAATCATTCATAAAAAAATAGAGGAGATTAGAGAAACACCTTGTGGTTATAAATTTTTAAGAGCTCCTTTAAATGGATTTAATAGGGTTCATATAGATTCACATTTTGTTCTAATTTTCAGAATAGATCATGTTAAAAAAGCAGCAATAATTTATTATTTTGATCATCATGATAGCGTTTATGATTGGAGGCCAAAATAAATTATTTTAAACAACGCTTATTCCTGCAAGTCCTAAAATTAATGACATTAAGCCAAACAATAATGGTAAAAGGACGTAAGATAAGAAGTGCAGTGTTTTGCCTGTTTTTTCTCCCCAAAATTTCTTCATTGGTTCATATTTTCTGAATCTTTTTTGCTGGTGAGTTAAGTAGAGGTATAAATCAAAACTTCCTACGCCTAGCAAAAACACACCAATTAGTACTGATATTTTTTCTACCATTTTAGATCAACTTTGCTTTTATTATTTTAACATCTTCACTTGGTCGATCATTTGAGTCTGTTTCGACTTTGCTTATTTTATCAACAACATCCATACCGCCTATAACTTTGCCAAACACTGAATGTTTTCCGTTAAGCCATGGTGTTGCTACAACAGTTATAAAAAATTGTGATCCTCCTGTATTCGGTCCTGAATTTGCCATCGAAATAACTCCTCTGTCATGCTTCAAATCTTTGTGGAATTCGTCAGGTATAGAATATCCTGGACCTCCCATTCCTGTACCTGTAGGATCTCCTCCCTGAAGCATGAATTGATCGATTACTCTGTGAAATATTGTTCCATCATAAAATCCTTGCTTCACTAGTTTTTCAAAATTCTCCACAGTTTTTGGTGCTTTATCTTTGAATAATTGTATTGTAATATTGCCCATTGATGTTTCAAATTGTACTCCCATTGTTTTTTCCTCCGTTTTGCAACTTACTAAAATAATTAATAACGCACATAAAATTGCAATGTATTTCATTAATTGAGAAGATTAGAGAGTTCTTTTTATACTTTTCTAAAAAACTTCGTAAGATGAGTAAATTAGATTTTTTATTTTCTTTACGGTTTTATTAGTATCCAGGTTTTCTTATTGTCAATTTCATTCGCTTCGCTCAACTTAACTTTCAGAAGCCGTAGCTCAAAACTATAATTTATTTTACGCCACGGCTTCTTCATAAATCAATCCTGAAGACGCTCCAGCGTAAAGTAAGTTCTTATTTGCTGGAGTGGCTGAAAGTAAAGTCGACCGTTAGGGAGTGAAACCGCTAAAAATATTTATTAAAATCTTTTTTTATTCCGTTAGAATACTAATTTACTTATTTTTCAGTTTTTTATTTTTTTAAGCTTTCAATAAAATCTTTTTTATTGTTGAAGCCGTTTCTTTTTGTTAGTTTTTCTATTGCTTTATCAAAATAACTTCCGTATTGTGCTGCTTTTTTCTGTCTCCAAGCGAATTCTTTAGGCAGACCTAATTCTTCAGCAATTTCTCTGAGAATTATTTTTTTGTGTTCTTGATTTATTTTTTTATCGGCAGGAATTCCCATTGCTTTAATTATTAATTCTTCGTCCAGAAAAGGACATAAAACAGTTATTCCTAAATATTTAGCTACGGATTTATCTCGCAAAAAATCTCTCTGCCACATTCCTTTAAGTCCTTTCCAGCATTCTTCATGGGCATCTTTAGCTTCTAAGTGTCTTTGGTAGCCTGCAAATATTTCTTCGCTTCCTAGGCCTCCAAAAAAAGTTTTAACTTTATCTTTAGCTGATAATTCTGCTGCAGCAATAATAACTCCGCCAACACCAACATTTAAAGTGTCAGGTTCTTGAAATATTTTTGCAGTTCTTTTAAATAATTCATTTGCTTCTTCAATAGTGAATGTTTGCTGTTTTAATTTTAATCCTAGTTCTTTGGCTACTTTTTTTCCTTCAATAATGTCCGGGGCATCTTCTAAGCCTACACTGTAGCAGGTAAAATTTGCATTAGCTTGCTTGCAAAGAAAAGCTATGATTGTAGAGTCAACTCCTCCTGAAAAAAATATTCCAAAATGTTCTTTAGGAATTCGACTTTTAACAGCATTGATTAAAGCAGTCTTGACTCCTTCTTTATTTGAAGGTTTAACTTTAGATTCTAAACTTGTTATGTATTCAATCCATTCTTTCTCATTTAAGCTAAATATATCCATAAAAAAAGAGAAATAGTTAAGTTTTAAAAAGGTTGCTTGAAAAATTTAATCAATTCATAAATATTAAGAAATAAAGAAGAATAGCTTTTTATTCTAACTCTTTTTTTCTCTTTTTTATGCAGTTTACTTGCACAGGTCATACAAATATTACCGCTGAGCACAGCACCACAATAGAAGTTACTAAAGATAATTCTTTAACAGAATATGGTGATTGTATAATAGGAGTTAATGCAGATTTTAATCATGAAGAATTGATGAGTTTTGTTGAGAAAACTGACCGGGCTAAAATCATCTTTGAACTTGAAGAATTAAAAGAAGAAATTACAGGTCAAATAAACAAAGAATTCAAAGATGAACACGAAATTGTTTTAAGAACAGGAAAATACATTTCTGACAGAACTTTATTAACTCATTGTGATAAGGCAGCGAAAGATTTAAGTCGAGACTTGATAGACAAATTAAAACAAGGAAAAAAAATGAAGGTGAATTTGATCAATGCGTAAAAACTTATCAAAATCAGAAGTTAAAGAGTTAAACGTCAAATTGAAAGAACTTTACAATTTGGAAGAATTCTTCAATAAAAAAGATATTTTAATTCTCGAAGACAACTTAATAAAAAAAGATAACGAGCTATTGTTTTTTTATCATGAAAACAATCCAGTGCCAACACTGAAGCTTTTAATGAAAAATAATTTTTTAAAAAAAATAACTGTAGACATGGGTGCTGTTAAGTTTGTTATTAATGGAGCAGATATAATGCGTAAAGGAATAAAAAAAATCGATGAAACAATCAAAAAAGGCGATTATGTCACAGTAATAGATGAAACTCACAGCAAACCTCTGGCAGTTGGAGTTGCTTTGCTCAATTATGCTGAAATGCAGAAGCAAACTGAAGGAAAAAGCATTCAAAACATTCATCGTGTAGGAGATGAATTGTGGACTCGCTAAATCTTTAAAAACCCCGATTTAAGTAATTCATAAAAGATATAAAATGAGGTTATGCTTTTTTGACATAAAATGGTGAATAATAACTCTTGGGATGATTTGTTAGATTTTAAAAAATGGGAAAAGTTACTTAGCGATCCTGAATCTTTATCTAAAGCAGTCAGAATAGGTTTATCTGGTAATGCAAATGAATGGAAGAAATTAAATTCTAACGAAAAAACAATAAGATACCTTATAGATGTTGCTGGAATAGGGTTAAGTTTAGGAGCAGATAAAGTATTGCCTAAACCACTACAAAAATATGTTCCAGTGGTGAAAGCAGCAGGCTCTGCTTATTTCTTAAATGATTTAACTAACGGTTTAGCTGAAGACCTGCCTCCATTAGTAGAACAAGCTAAAGAGGGCATAAAAGATGCTATTGATGATTACAAAATGCAGTGGAAAGTTCCTGCAAAAATAAAATCAGAACCTTACTTTGATAATAATAAATTGAACCTTGGAGATTATGAATTGATCTTTTTTAATCTTGACAAGAAAACTTTAGAAGAAAGAACAAAACTATTTGAGTTATTAGATTACGTTGACAGAAACTCTAAAGACTTACCAACCGTAGGAGTAGAACTTGAGTATTTCTCCGAAATAGGTAAAGAAGCAAAAAAACAATTAAACTATGGAAGACATGCTTTGCCTAATGAAGTTCCAGAAACTTACTCAACAAAAGATAAATCTGAAGTAAGATTACTTCCAACAAATCCTTATGCATTTAGATGGCTACTAGAAGAAGTAGGAAATTATCTTCCAAAAAGAGCCACCTCAGTTCAAGTAAGCGTTGGAAAAGTTGACAGCGAAAGAATGCCTTATGCAGGTCTTGCATTATACTTCATGAGTCCTTGCAGTATTTTCCCAACAGTTAAAGAAACCCACGGAGATGAAATAAGCTTCCCGGGCGGGTATGTTGGTCAAACAGTTTTAAGAGATGGAAGTTTAATCTACAGAGGACAATCCAATCTTTCAGTAATCCAAAGCGCAGACATGCAAGAAGTTGCAGACGCAGTCTTCTTTGCAGCAAAAATATATTCATTACCAAAAAAAGAATTTGAAGATTTCAAAAAAGAATTAACAAATTACTTAGGACTAAATCCAGATCCTCTAGTTGGCGCAGTAAATGAATTAAAAATGTATGATACTAGCGGAAATATGATGTACAGATTAAACAGCAATCACTTATTAAACGCAATTGACCAAGCAAAAAATCACTTAGAAATGAAAGTTTTAGAACAAGTAGCGCTTAAAGCAATAGAATCAAAAGAATCATTAGATGACGAAGTAATCTCAAAAATGAATGAAATAAACGAAACTGTCAAAAACATAATCTCCAAACACACAATCACAGGAGATTTAGAATTAATGTACAGATGTTCTTTGGAAGAAGCATTAAAGAATTACGAGATAAACAAATAAGTTTCATTCAGGATTATGCTTTCTTTTAGGCGGAGTTGTACCTTCTTCAGGATGGTCTGTTCTGGGTTTAACTACTTCTGTTTTTCTTCCACTCATTAAACCTAATAAATCTCCATAAGGATGATCCGTCCATGTTGAATTATCAAGCAACCAAAATTTGTGAGTTGTACCACCAGTAACGGCAAGAATTAAATTTTTAAGATCTGGTCGTGTTAATTCTTTGTGAATATTCGTGCATCTTCTGTGAATGAAAGTTTCTAAACGATTTGATCTAAAGTTACTTTCATTCCGCCAATTGTGTTTGTTGGTTTTAACGCACTTTCTTTAGGCGGGAAATACAACTGTCCAGTGTTTCCGTATAGCTCGTTGCCGTTGCCTTTATAATGTATTGTTAGTTCACCGTTAGGACCAGCAACTACACTCTTTACTTCAAGTTCTTGAAATGTATGTCCTGCTTCAAAATGAACTCTTACTTGTTTGGACTGCTTATCATTTTTTGGTTTATGTACTACAAAGTATCTTTGAATCGGTAGAGTTGCTAAGTGCAATAAAACATGTTCTTCTGGGAGTCCTTCAACTAAAAGATCATAACCTTGACTGGTTTTTTCACTTCTAATTTTTATTTGATTTGCTCCAGGTTCGTAATTTGTTTCACCTTTAGGGTTTATTCTTAATGTTTTTGTCATTTTTATTTTCCTCCTTGAAATTCTTGTTTTGATAGTAAAAATAATTTCCCATATTTAAATCTTTCCATATTTAGTCACTCTAGAGTGGTAAAATTAGAAACTTTTATAAATGAGTAAACTTTATTCTCATCAAAATGTCATTTTACGAAGAAGAGGATATTGGAAGTAGATTAAACAGGCTTTCAGCGCATAGCAGAAGCACTGTTGAAGAATTAAAGCCTTTACTTAAAAAAATAGAAAGTTTTGAACAACAATATTCTTCTTTCTCTAATGAACAATTACAACAAAACACACAATCATTCAAACAAAGAATAAATCAAGGAGAAAGTTTAGACAATTTGCTCCCCGAAGCTTACGCAACAGTACGTGAAGCATCAAAAAGACTAAAACAGACAGAAGCAAAATCTAAGTTTTATTCTAAATCTGACAAAGGAGATCTTGTTTTAACAGAAAGAACGTGGGAAATGGTTCCCTATGATGTTCAAGTAATAGGAGGAATGCTTCTTCACGGCTTGCCTAAAATAAATGAAGGAAAAATAAAAAGAGCACTTAAAAAATTAGGAGAGCAATTTTTTGATCCTAAGCCTGAGAAAGGAAAAATTGTTGAGATGGTTACTGGTGAAGGAAAAACTCTTACTGCAACATTGCCTGCATATTTGAATGCATTAACCGGTAAAGGGGTCCATATAGTAACAACTAACGATTATTTAGCACAAAGAGATAGAGATTGGATGGCCCCTCTTTATGAATTCTTAGGATTAACAGTCGGAGCTTTACAAGCAAAACAAACAACACTTGAAAGACAAAAAGTTTACAATTGTGATATTACTTACGGAGCAAACAGTCAATTTGGTTTTGATTATTTAAGAGATAATCTTGCAGTAAAAAAAGATAAACAAGTTCAAAGAGGCCACAATTTTGCAATAGTTGATGAAGTAGACAGTATATTAATTGACGAAGCAAGAACTCCTCATATAATAAGTGAATCTGCAGCTATGACTAAAGAAGAAGCAACTAGATATGTTAAAGCACAAATGTGTATTAAAAGACTTCAAAAAGGCACTTGCGAAGTTAAAGATGATGATTTTGTTGAAACGGGAGATTTTTATGTTGATGTTGAAAGACAAAAAGTAAATTTAACACATAAAGGACTTCTCAAAACTCAAATTATGCTTCAAGTTTCTGATATAGAAGAGTTCTGCACTGAATGGCAACACATGATTGAACAAGCCATAAGAGCAAATGTTTTTTACAAAGTAAATAAAGAATATGTTTTACAGCAACAAACAAAATTAGCAATTCAAGAAGGAGAATTGAAGCAAGTTGTAGAAAATGAAGTAGTTATAATTGACGATTTTACTGGAAGATTAATGGAAGGTAGAAGATGGAGTAATGGACTTCATGAAGCAATAGAAGCAAAAGAATTAGTTAACGGCAACAGAATTAATATTCAAAAAGGCCACGGAACATTAGCCACTGTGACTTTACAGAATTATTTCAAAATGTATAATAAACTATCTGGAATGACTGGAACAGCAGAAACATCGAAAAATGAATTCTGGCAAGTTTACAATTTAGACACAATAGTTCTTCCAACCAATAAACCTTTAATTAGGTCTAGTCATGAAGATGTAATCTATTTAACTCAAAAAGCTAAATTTGATGCAATACTTGAAGATGTGTTGCTAACTAATTTTGTTGGAAGACCGATACTTATAGGAACAGCATCTCTGGAAACTTCAGAAATGCTTCAGCAATACTTGACAGAAAAAGGAATAAAAAATGTAAAAGTATTGAATGCAAGACCTGAGAATGCAAGAAAAGAAACAGAAACATTAACTCATGCAGGAAAGTTCGGCAGTATCATGATTGCAACTAACATGGCAGGAAGAGGCGCAGACATAGTCCTTGAAGAAGGATTGTTTGAAAAAGTAAGCGAGAATTACATGCATTATGTAAGATATCAATTAGATGAGCCTGCTGAAGAAGTTAAAGAAGAAGGAGCTTTTAAAAGACTAAAAAACAGATTTATAACCCCTGAAACTAGAAGATCAATAGAACTTATAGCATATACTCAAAAAGAATATGACGTTCTTCTTGATGCAATACAAAAATGGAGCGAAGGTTTACACTTTAATCTTCCTAAAAAAGCAAATTTTAAGAAACCTGTATCTGTGATTGTTAGCAAAGAAGAGGGAGTTAAAAAAACAGATTCAACACCTTCTATTGATTTTGAAGTGGGTCTTTATGTTTTAGGAACAGAACGTCACGAAGCAAGAAGAATAGACAACCAATTAAGGGGAAGAACTGGAAGGCAAGGAAGCCCTGGAAGTTCAAGATTTTACTTGTCATTAGAAGATGAAATCATGAAATACTTTCCTGCTAAAAAATTACAATCTATGCTCAGAACTTTAGGCATAGAAGAAGATGAAGAAATAAGCAGTCCATCAGTTTCAAAGAACATGGAAAAAGCTCAGAGCAGAATAGAAATATTAAATGCAGATTCAAGAAAACATGCATTAGAATATGATGAGCCTGTGGATAAAGTTAGAAAATGGATTTATGAAACAAGACAAAATCTTTTAGAACAAAAAAAGATTGATAAATTTATAGTTAAGGCAGTAAAATATTATTATTCTTCAATTATTTCAGAAAATGTTGATTATTTAGTTGCCAACCTGTTAGAAAACAATCCCTTAGAATTTCATGAACTGCTTGATTTGTGGGCAGGCAAACAAGTAGATGATGTTAATCAATGGAAGGAGGAACAAAAAGAAGAGGCGTTTAAAATAGCAAAGAAAGAGTTTGGAAAAGAATATGCTTTTGCAAAAAAATCCATCACTCAACCAGAAGAATGGAGTAATTTCTGCCAACAAATAATCAAAATAATAGATCATCACTGGAAAATCAGGTTAGAAGGTTTTGAACAACTAAGAGAAGAAGTAGCATTTGTAGGATATAGTGCAGAAGACCCAGTAATTGAATTTAAAAAAAGATTAGATCAAGACAACGAGCAAATGAAGAAATACTTATCGGGAGACATTGCAAGATTTATTTCATTTTGTTCTGAACAATTCAATAAAAAATCACAACTGGTTCAGAGTTCTTAGTTTTGAGTTTTTTTCAAAGGATAATTCCACAAATTCCACAATTTTCTTAACAACACTGCAAAAACTAAAAGTTCTAAAATAAAAATCAATAGTCTGAATTTGCATAAGAAATTAATCAGTACTAGCAAGAGCATCAATAATAAAGCAATTCCTGTTATTATCAAAAATGCAGTGTGACGTTTCTTTATTTTTCTTACGAAGTGTTCAACTAAAAAAGTGCTGAATAATAAAAGTATGAAGCAGACAAGTAAAGTGTGCAATAATTCTTTCGAACAATAAATTTCCTGCCTGAAAATATTCCCGCAATCTTGACTGCATGAATTATTGTTTTCATCCCAACCGCAGTATCCGTTTCCACAACTGCAAACTTGAGGTGTTCTTTCTTTCAAATCTTTCTTTCCTACTACTGCAATTTTATCATCAAAACAGTCTTCTAATTCTAAAT
>JACRAI010000062.1 GCA_016213425.1 archaeon
ATAGATATAACAAACAAAAAAAATGTTTATTTTTTTGACATAAACTCAGTCATGGATCCATTAAATCAAGAGATAAAAATTAATTTTAAATTTGCAGTAAAAATACCTTACGCTCCAGAATAGTGTTTTGCAGTATATAAAATCTTTTAAATAAACTAATGATTCAGAAACTGGGGTGAATTTTTTGTTACAACAAGACTTACAGTATATAGTGGGTAAAATAAAAGAGCAAGCAGGGCTTTCTGAAGCTGAAATACATTCTAAGATTAATGAAAAATTAACGCAGTTATCTGGGTTAATTTCAAAAGAAGGAGCTGCAAACATAATCGCAAACGAATTAGGGGTTAAATTAATTACTAATTCAGGAAAAATAAAAGATGTTCTTCCAGGAATGCGAAGTGTAGAATTATTAGGTAAAGTTACTTCAATTTACAAAGTTACAGAATTTTCACGACACGATGGAACTGCTGGAAAAGTAGGAAGCTTCATGGTTGGTGATGAGACTGGAAGCACCAGAGTAGTTTGCTGGGGCGGACAAGCAGATGTTATAAAAGAATTAAGCGAAGGAACAGTTGTTAGAATAAAAGGAGCACTAGCTAAACAAAACGATAGAGGATTTTTAGAAGTTCACGTAAACGAAAGAGCAAAACTACTAGTAAATCCTAAAGGAGAAAAAGTTGAAGAAGTAGTATCAAGATCAAGCAGTGCTGAAAGAAAAAAACTTAACGAAATAACAGAACAAGATGCAAGAGTTGAAGTTTTTGGAACTATAAGACAAGCATTTAATCCAGTTTACTTCGAAGTATGCCCAAAGTGCAGCAAAAGAATCCGGGAAGCAGAAGGAGTATACAAATGCGCAGAACACGGAAATGTCACTCCAGAATTCAGGTATGTAATGAATGTTTACTTAGATGACGGGCATGGCACTTTAAGAGTTGTTTTATTCCACGAACAATCACAAAGATTACTCAAAAAAACAAATGAAGAAATGCAAGAATACAGAAGCAACCCTGCAGGTTTTGAACAAATAAAAACCGACCTTTTAGGAGAGCAGTATAAATTTGTAGGAAAAGTAAAAAGAAATGATGTAATGGATAGATTAGAACTAGTTGCGTACGAGTCACAAATTGGAGATCCAAAAGAAGAATTAGCAAAACTACAGAGTAATTAAGGGTTCACAGTTTTGAGTTTGCGGTGATTAGTTTGAGGTTTGAAGTTTAATGAAAAAAATTCTCAGTATTGCAGTAATAATCATTTTAGTTGTTAATATTGCTTTGTTTAGTTTAGGAAAAATAAGTCCTTTATTGTTTTGGATTATCATAATTATTTGTGCTGCAAATGCTTACTTTGTAATTCCAAAATTGAAATAAGTATTTTCAATTATATTCTTGTTAACACAAAAACTTAATAACAAAAAACACCCTTTTATTTAAATGAACAATTTAGATCAAATCATTGATGAACTTCAAAACAAAACTTATGAATTGAATCTAGAAATTGAAGACAATATTTACGTAACGATAAGAAAAGAAGAAGAATATGAAAGCCCAGAAACAAGCCTGAATATTTCTTCAAAAGAAGGAAATATTTTTTTTCTATTATTTACTGCTTTTCCCACATTTAATCAAGTAGAAAACAATATAAAAAAGCTAGAAAGTGCAGAAATAGAATTAATATACGAAGAAATGGGTGAGAGCGAAGATGTAAGAATAGACCAAACTGGTGAAAGAATCAAAATTTATCACAATTTAGAACAAATAGATGACGAAGAAATACTCAGAGAGCAGCTAAAAACAGCATTCCAACTAAGCTATGTTAATCAAATGCATGATAGAAAATTATTGATTGAAAATTTGAATAAAAATATTGATAAAAAAATGAGTGAAAGCTACTATGTTATTCTTGATGCAATTTCGCAATTAGTTGAAGAACAAGCCAATGAATTCAAAAAGAAATACAAAGATAAAAGAATTTCAGAAGTTTCATCCTTGACAGACAGTCTTAGAAAATTTGGCAATTTATCAAGTCCAGACTTTTTGAATGCCAGTCTTAAAGCTCAGCTAAACAATCATTCAATAAAATATTTAGCTTGGGGAATTATTGCTAAAACAAGCCAAGAATTTTCAAAAGAATTAGGCGAAGATGCAAAATATTTAAAGGAACATAAAGAGCACGTACTTTCCAGAAAAGCCAAAAAATTAAGCGATCTTTACGCTGAAATAGCTAAAATGGCAGTTCGCTCAAGTGCTGAAATGAAAACATTCTTAGAAAAAGAAACAGAAACGTACAGAAATCTTCACGGAATAGAACTAAGCACACCACCCATTCAGGAAATACTAGAATCTCTTCTAGAAAAAACAGAAAGAAGAAATTAAAATAACTACTTAAAAGTAGTAAAAATAGAAAGGTTTATATATTGGTGGTTATTTCTATTACTAATGGGGTTATTTTGAATAAAAAATAACCAGAGGTAAAATAAATGTCATTAACACAAACAATAACAGAACATGTTATGCAAGAAAGATTTGAAGAGTTTGCTAAAGACAAACTTGATCAAAAGAGAGCTGAAGCAATAGACTTTGCTCGAAAAACAAAGATGAATGAGTCTCAAACTAAAGTTCATGTTGATAGGCAAGTTAATGCTTACAGAGAGCAGATTAGAAATTATTTGCTAAGAGAAAACTCAAGCAATGTTTCTGAAGTGGCAATTAACACTACAATAGTAAGTATATCTATGGGTGCATTCTTTGGCGTTGTAGGACTGACAGGTTTGGTAGGGCTAGATTATGTAGCTCCTATGCTTGATCCCACTATTAAGCCCATGGATTTTAATGAAATGACTAAATTTGTTGGAGCTATTGCCTTAACTGGCGCTGCATTCATTGAGTCTTTAGGTTTTATTTGTGGATGCGTACCTGAATACTTTGCATCAAGAAAAACAAAGAAAGAATATGCACAAAGATATTTACAAACAAATGCTCAAGGAGGAAAATAAAATGACAAATTACGAACAAACACCTTATTTTAGGCCTGCATTTTTGGCAACAATTTTAGGTAATGTACTTGGAGGACTTGAAGTAACAGTAGTTAAAGACCATCCTGTATTTAAAGAAGTTAGTGAACACAGCAATGTTGTAGATTCAAGACAAACCCGATTAAAAGCTAAAGGAAAAAACGGCACTTCGAGACAACACTACAGAAGACAAAACTTTTGATTTTTTTTTTTTAACTTATCACTTCTATATCTTTTACTTTTTTGAATTCTTGGTCAAAAGTAGCAATCTTGTTTATTCCGAAAATTCTCATGAATGCAAGAATTGTGCAGTCTGTAAAACTGAAGTTCCATTCACCATGAAAATACTTCCAGGCAGTTTGGAAGACTTTTTGATTCACGTTTAATAATATGATATTTGATTCAAGAAGCATTCCGCCTAATCTCAAAGCAGTTTTCTTATCTGCCTTTCTGCTAAGTACTGTTACAGCTTCATCAAAAGTATAGTCTGTTGTTATCACGTGGCATTCTTTTGAAGATAATTTCTCCACCATTTTTGATGCTTTTTCATGAAAAATATCTCTTTTATTGACTAGTGCATACAAAAAACTAGCGTCTAAAAATACTTTCATTTTTAACCGTACAAAATGTTGTCTGATTCAATGCTGGCTTTTTCACTGCCAGGCCCCCAATCTGTTGCTTTAAAGTCTAACAAACTGTATTTTGCTTTTTTGGTTTGTCTGCTAATCCAGTACTGCATTGCTAAACTCATTGCTTTGCCTAAAGGAAGGTTTTCTTTAACTGATTCTGCTTTGAATTCTTTGAAAATTTCTTCGTCTACATTTTTAACGCTTAATTGCATGTTTCCACCAAAGTATGACTAGTCATACTTTTATTTAAACTTTGCCATTTTTCGTTGCCACTTTAGGGTGGTAAAAATAGAAAGATTTATATACTAGGACATCTTATTATCACTACATGGTAGTAGTAAAATATGTTTTGGGTGTTGTATTTGCTTTCTTGCTTTTCATGGCAGGTTGGCAAATGAATTCTATGATTAGTTATGCTCATGCTGAAGAAGTAGTTCTACCAGCACAACCTGAAAGCGTCAAACAATTTACATTTGACAGAGAAAAACCAAGTCCTCAAGATTGGATTAAAGAAAGCCAAATTCATGTTTATTCAGACAAAATTGTTATAGATCTAGCAAATGCTAGATGGGCTAAATTTACAGATACAAACTCAATGGATCCTGTATTTGACAAAGGAAATAATGTCATACAAATAATTCCTACGAACGAAAAACAATTGGCTGTTGGTGATATAATAACTTATCAATCAAAATATATGAAAGATCCCATAATTCACAGAATAATAGAAATAAGCAATGACGAGCAAGGCTGGTACGCAACAGTAAAAGGAGATAATAATGATTCACCAGATCCGGGAAGAATAAGATTTGATCAAGTAAGAAAAGTAGTTGTAGGAGTGCTTTACTAAGATGAGCAGAGATTTAGATTTCTACACAAGATTGTATGAAAAAATCAGACCTTCATCTGAACGTATTGCACAATCTGTTGCTGAATTAAATGTAACCTCCTTTATTGAAGATTTGTTAGCACAAGTTCGTTTAGCAACTTTAGATGTGAGAACAGTTCATGATTTAGCGCCTTCCAAAGGAAATTTGGAAGACGAATTAAAATATTTAACGCATAAAAAATATCAAAAATCCTCCATAATGAAAATAAGAGAAAAAATAAAAATTTTCTTAAGAAAGCACCTTTTTTGTAAAGGATTTTGTATATTCCGCTATTCAAAAACGGCCTCAGTAAATAAATTATGCCATTTTTTTCTAGATAAGGTAGATACTGTTCCACACGGAAAC
>JACRAI010000007.1 GCA_016213425.1 archaeon
AAAGGCATTTTTAAACCTTCTTAAAATTTTTTAAATATGAAGAGTTTTACTTGTTTAATGATAGTTTTACACGCAAAAAAAGTCAGTATAAAAGAAGTATTAAATTCTTCTTACGTGAAAGAAGATGGAATGAACCTTAACTACTTAATTATTGAAAATGAGCGAGTATCAAGAGTTAATATTATAGGTACTTTAATTAATGTAAGAAAAGAAGAAAATGAAGCAGAATTGGATGATGGGAGTGGAATAATACTATTAAAAAGTTTTGAACAAAAAAACATTTTTGAAGATGTGAAAGTGGGAGATTTAGTTCTCGTCATAGCAAAACCAAGAGAATTTGGAAGCCGATATTTGGTTCCTGAAATACTTAAAAAAACAACAATAGATTGGCTAGAAATAAGAAAAGAAGAGGTAAAAAAGAGAACTGTGAAAGAGCCAGTTAAAGAAGAAACTTTTGAAGAAAAAGTTGAATTTATAAAAAATGACAAAGAAAAATTGCTCAATAGAATAAGAAGTTTAGACGATGGCGACGGAGTGATGGTGCTAGATATAATTAAAGAAAACGCAGATAATGAAGAGTTAATTCAAGAGCTTCTCAAAGAAGGGGAAATTTTTCAGCCTGGCCCGGGTAAAATTAAGGTGTTAGAATAGCTTGATGATAATTTTGAAAAACTATTGGTGTGACATAAACTTCTAGAAGGCCTGAAATTATAACTACGATCAAAGCAAGAACTACTAAATTGGTGAAATCAAACATTATTTTTTCAAATTTTTTGTAATTAAAATCTTTTCTAATTACCGCAACAGATAATATACCTCCTGCAAGTCCAGCTATGAAATAGGATAGTATTTCTGGAATACCGTGTATTGAATATCTAAGTACAGATAATGATACAACTTTTGTGTATGCTGAAAGAGTGTCGAGTTGTAATATGTTAAGCAGATAAGAAACATATGTCCTTATAAAATTGCCAAAAGCGGCAGAAATGACTGATGAATTCCAAACAAGAATGAATATAGATCCGCTTCCATAAAGTAATGAGAAGAACAAAGAGAAAATCATTACTTTAATGTTATTAAGAACTATTTGACTGAATAGTTTTTGCTGAAATGCAGTTCCGATAAAATTTCCATTAACTTGGCCGTTAATATTATTTATAGTCTCTATTTGAACGCTGAAAACTTTTTCAACAGAGCTTGAGGGCAGTACAACATACAAAAATGTGTACCCTATAGTTATGCCAATAAATAGCATTGTAAAGAATAAGAACGCTTTTCCATGTTCTCTCATTAATCTCCATTCACTGTTAATTTTTAAGCTTTTTTGTTCTTCAAAAATCATTGTATGATAAAATAGGGGAACACATGCAAGAACAGTAAGAAAGACAGTTACGAGTCCTGCTTGATTTTCAAAAACCCATAACGCAAGAAATAAAGAGACTGCAGCATAAACAACTCCTAAAAGCAGTATATCAATAGGATGTTTTTCTGCTTGAAAGGGATTCATTATAGCTTCTAACACCATTTTCAGGTTTAATAATAGTATCTGTGATTTAAAAAGGTTTGTTTTTTGCTTTTTGATAACAATTAATTTTATAAATAAGCAAGAGTTCGAGAGAAATATGAACTACGAAGAACTTTTGGAACGTGCTCAAAAGAACATGCCTAAAGTTGTTCATGAAATTGAGCGATTTGAAATGCCTAAAGTTAAAGGGCACTTAGAAGGTAATAAAACAGTAATAAGTAATTTTAACCAGATTGCGCAAACTCTTAGAAGACCTATTGATCACCTCTTAAAGTTTTTACTCAAGCAGTTGGCAACACCCGGCGAAATAAAAAGATCGGGTTTACTGGTTTTAGGTGCAAAAATTTCTGCTGGAAGAGTTAATCAAAAAGTCAAAGAATACGCAATAAATTATGTTTTGTGTCCTCAGTGTGGAAAACCAGACACTGAGATCAAGAAAGAATCAGGGCTGAATATTTTAAGATGTCAAGCTTGCGGGTCAAAACAAAATATCAAAGCATAAAATGTTAGTTAAAATACATAAACTCAATGATAAAACTCTTGTAACTGTTTGTGATGAAGATTTAGTTGGCCGAGTTTTTGAAGAAAATAACTTGATTCTAGATTTAAGAAGAAATTTTTATGAAGGAGAAATAAGAGGTGAAGTTGAAACTGGTGACTTAATGCGAAATGCTGATCAGATAAATATTGTTGGTGAGAAAAGCATAAAA
>JACRAI010000061.1 GCA_016213425.1 archaeon
ATTGGCTTTCTGAATATAGAAGAAATGGTTTAGCAATAGTGAGAGGAGAGATAGGTAAAAAGAAATTTTTATCTTTAGGATATATAGGGCATCTTCCTGGAACTTCTTGCGGAATAAACAATTATGGTTTGGCTTACACAGGAAATTCTTTAGAAAGCGAAGGATTGAATTATGGAGTGCCTAGAAATATTCTTTTAAGATCTCTTTTAGAAGCAAAAACCATTGAAGAAGCAGAAAGAATAGCAACTTATAGAAAAAGAAGCATTTGCTTTAACACAATGCTTGTTAAGAATTCAACAATGCTTGACATTGAATCATTATGGAAATCTCATGAAGTTTTTTATGGAGAAGATTGGATAGTTCACACAAATCATCCTTTAAAAGAAGCATATCAAAATAGTAAAAATACACACGAAGAGTCCGTTGAAAGACAGTGTGAAGCAGAAAAATATTTTTCAAATGAACAAAACTATTCTTTAGATGCTTTAAAAAAAATTTTAAAAAGTCACAAAACAGGCATTTGCACTCATAAAAATATACATCACTCGACTTACGGAGTAACGATTGCTTCTGTAATAATGAATCCTTCAAAAGGATGGATGGAAGTTTGTCATTCAAACCCTTGCAAGCACGGTTATAAATTATATAAGCTTTAAAAAAATGAAATTCACAAATGCGTTGAAAAAAAGCAAAAAAATTGTTTCAGTAGAAATACAACCTCCTAAATTAGGAGAAAATGTTACTCAATTGTATAATTTCTTGGATGAACTTGTTGAATTAGATGTGCGATTTATTAACATAACTTATCATCCTGAGCAAATTGTCGGTTATTACAAGAAAAAAGGAAAAAATTTTCCTATTTCTAGAAGGAAAAAACCTGGAACAACAGGTGTGGCAGGAGCAATTGTAGGAAAATATGGAGATAAAAATGTTGAGCCAGTACCCCATGTTATATGCACAGGATTTGATAAATATAATACTGAAGAATATCTTGTTGAATTAGCTTATTTGAGTGTTGAAAATATTGTTGCATTGCGAGGAGATAACCCTAAAGATGAACATGGAAATCCTTTGCCTTTTCCAGATGTTCCTGGAGGCAACAAGCATGCTAATGAATTGATTGAACAAATAATAAATTTAAGAGAAGGCTTTTATGTTGGTGCAGAAAAAGGATTTCCAATGAATTTTTGCATAGGCGCAGCATGTTATCCTGAAATGCATCCCGATTCTCCTTCTTTCAAACAAGAATTGTTTTGGACTAGAGAAAAAGTCAATGCAGGAGCTGATTACTTAATAACTCAAATGTTTTTTGATAACGATAAATATTATGAATTTGTTGAAAATGCTAAAGTTGATGTTCCGATAATTCCAGGAATCAAGCCGTTAACCACTTACAATCAATTAACTGTTTTGCCTAAAATTTTCGCTTGCAAAATGCCTAAGAAATTAGTTGATAAAATTGAAAAAGTTAAAGATAACAAAGAAGATATTGCAAAAATAGGTTTTGAATGGTGTGTTGAACAAGCTCTTGATTTAAGAAAAAATGGCGTACCAAGCCTGCATTTTTATGAAACTAACACAATAAACAGCAGTGTTAAGAAAGTTATCCAGTATTTATAGGTATCCAAAATATTTATATAGAGCCATAAAAAAGTCATTTCTGGTGAAGTTTAATGAAAAAAATATTATTGGGAATTTTATTAGCACTTGTTGTGTTAGTAAGTGCTTGTGAAACAACTGAAACAAAACCAGTTAACACTGCTGTTCAAGTTGAACAAGTACAACAAGTTAAAGAAGTGAAAGTAGAACCTTTGGAACCAAGAGTTCATAAAGTAAAGATTGAAAGTTTTGCTTTTGTACCTGCAGAATTAACAGTTAATGTAGGAGACACTGTTGTTTGGACAAACGAAGATAGAGTGGTGCATACTGCAACAGCTCTTGACGGAAGTTTTGACACCAACAGAATAGGCAACGATCAATCAAAAGAAGTTGCTTTCACACAAGTAGGAGAATATGCTTACAAGTGCAATATTCATCCTTCAATGAAAGGGCTCATTATTGTGCAATGAGTTTTTTTTCTTTTTTTTCTGAAAAACCAATTCTAGGAATGATTCATTTGGCAGGTGAAGATCCTGTAAAAAGAGCTCTTGAAGAAATACATCTTTTTGATGAAGAAAGTCTTGATGGAGTAATAATAGAAAATTATCATGGATCTGAAGAAGATGTTATTGATACATTAAAAGAAATTTCAAAACTAAAACTCAATTTAAGAATTGGAATAAACATGCTCCCAAATGAGTTTGATTACGCTTTTGAACTTGTAAAAAAATATGGAGTTGGTTTTATTCAAGTAGACAATATTGCCGGCAAATATATTGAAGGCGAGTTAGATATTAAAAAGTATGATTATTATATAAATAATTATTCAGACATCTTAGTTATAGGCG
>JACRAI010000065.1 GCA_016213425.1 archaeon
GAACTTAATGACGAAAAAATTATTCCTGCATTCCTCCAATTATTAAAAAATGACCCAGGAAACCAAAATTTAGCAGTAAAAACTTTAAGTAAGTTCAGTCTAGAAAAAATTCCTTTAGATAAAATAAAAGAAATGCTTGATCAAATCAAGTCACACATTTATAATTATAACGAGAACACAATGAACTTCTTCGAAGCAGTGATAGAAGCTCACGGCGAAAAAGCAATACCACTACTCTTAGATCTTTTAGAAAACGGAAATACTGTCAACCTCGCATTGATTAGTTTAACAAACATGGGCGGTAAAGTAATGCCTCTTTTAAAAAGCGAATTAAACAATCCAGCAAGAACCAAAATCTTCAAAGAAAGCATATTAAGAGTACTGAGAGACATAGAAACTTTAAAAGATCCTTCAGAAAAATTCACTTTCAAACTAGAAAACGTTAAAGACCCACAAAATACTGCTGAAAGAATACACGAAATGTTAAGAACTTACTTAGAAATAAACAGTCTTTTTGACAAAAACTTTAAAGAAATAATTAAACTTTCATCAGGTTCAAACGCAGAAGACATAATAGCTGTAACAGTTCAAGATAGTACTATAGAAGTTAAGTTAAAACTCAAACAATACACTGGAGCTTACTTTTCAAACCTGGACGAATTAAGAGATGAAGTTAACTGGGCCATACAACAAGCAATCAAACCAAATGAAGAATTGAAGAAATCAGTTGATCAATTAATTGATGAAAGCCAAGTAGATGACATACTTACTTCATTAAAATTAAGATCATCTAAAGAAGATCAAGGAAAAAAAATAGCCAGTCAAGGAGCGGATTCTTTCATGTTCTTACTTCCTGGATTGAGAAATTCTCTCAAAGTCATGAACAGCTATTATGTGTTTGACCAAATTGATTGGAATAATATTGAAGAAGCTCCAGCCAGAATGATGACCAGACTATTATATTATGTTACCAAAGATGGTTTTGGCAAAAATGAATTCAAACAGTTAATGCCAAAAATAACTGAACAATTAGCAAAACTAGTGATTTCTTCAATTGATGCAGGAACTTTTTTGAATAGAGACTTAACATTACTGCAGAACATAAACACTAAAGATCTTTCGGAAACTACAAAAAATACTTTGTTTGAAAGATTATTCATACATTGGAATAAAGATAAAATCGGTATTTTTTATTTAGGAAGATTCAATGAAGAAACAGTTAAGTTCTTAGCAAACAAATATATTGAAGCAAAAGATAAAGATGCACTTTCGGCACTAGCACAATTTGATTGGAGTAAATTCAGCCCAGAATTTGTTCAAGAAATAATAACAAAGATTCAGGAAGCACAACGTCCTGAACACTTCGGAAGATTAGTGTATCTTGCTAAAGTTATGGGTGAAAAAGGAATTGATTTCGCGATAGACCTTTTAAATCTTGCAGTTGATTCTTATGAGCTGGCCGAGTTGAGGGATTACTTAGACACCGTTGATTGGGCTAAATTGGATGATGCAAAATTTAAATTAATTGTTAAAAAAATTTTAAAAAAAAGTTCGCATTCTGACCAAATACAGAATTTGCTTATTTTAATGTTTGATTCAAAATTAAAAATCAAAATTCAATTCAATCAAGATTTTGATGACGTAATTTATTTAATGGACTATGTTGATTACGCCTCACTTCCAAATGCAAAAACTTACTTTTATTATGACATAATAAGACATAATATTTTTGAAATACGCAACACCCCTGAAGATCAGAGAAAACAAAAAATAACTGAATTAATCACTTCAATGGATGTTCAATATAAAGAATTACTGCAAAAATTAATTGCAGGCAACCTTAAAGATACCTCTAATCAATATAAAAAATTGCAAGCAATTTTGTCAGCTTCAGGCACTAAAAATCTTGTCACCACTCGCGCAAAAGAGTTATTCGAAATATTATTCGGCGAAAAAGAAATACCTCTCGAAGAAAAAACCGCTTTAATAAAAGAAGTCCAATCTTTAGCTCAATTCGATTTAGACTACGTTCTTAGCAAAATTAATGAAGTTATGACTCAGTCAGAAATAACTCGGTCAGAAAAAAAAGTGTTGACTGCTGAAGAAATATTGAACGGAATAGAATTAGAAAAATTAAATCATGCTAATGTAAGGAGATTCTTTGATTATTTGATTCAAAATAATTTCAAATCTTTTAGAGACACTTTATTCTCGCTTGTGTTGCGCCAAGAACAATCAGGAGTTCCTATAATTATCAAATACTTGGAGAGAGATATTTTTCCAAGTAAAGTCGACTCGTTATTATTCTATTTTGATAAAATAAAATGGACTGAGGTAAATGAAGAAACAAAATATGAATTGCTTGAACGTCTGGCATATTATTCTGAAAATCTTAATCCGCAAGTTCTCGCTGAAAGATTAAGTTACGTTGGCATATCTTCAGATTTTGCTTTAAAACAACTCGAAACACAAGGCGTAAGCCCAGGAACTTTTTTAGCATTCTCATCAGTAACTTGGAAAGAAGGAGATAAAGAGAAAAAAATAGAAGCAACAAAAATATTAATGCAAAACTTGGGCGTACCATATGCACTTCACATCTTAGCTTTGCTAGGTGATGAAACACTCGATGCTTTCATTGAACAAATAAAAACAGTGAAAAGCAAAGAAGATAAAGAAGCAATTTTCTCAGCGTTATATAGCATACTCAAGTACTTTAAATCAATCAAATTCAGCGCAGAAAAACAAAAAGAACTTACAGAACAAATTTATGATTCTGAACAAGAGTTAGACGCTCATGATTTTAATATTTTAGTTAAGTTGAGCTCAGCAACACTCAAATTTTTACTTCCAAGATTTGATGAAAATCCTGACAAAGCAATGAAAGTAATTTCAGCAATAACTTTATCAGACATATTATCAAGAGCAGATTCAAAAGTGTACATCGCAAAAATCTTTGAATTACTTAAAACAACTAAAGGTGAAACACTTGAAACAGTCACAAATTACTTGAAACGAATTTATGGGGATCACATAGATGTATTCAAGTCAGAATTAACTCAAGCACAAAAGAATGCGTTAATAAAATTCTTTGTCGAATACAGTACTAGTGCAAGTTTGAACCAAGGCAAAGTACCTTTATACATTGAAAGCGTAAAAAATAAAGCAAAAGAAATAGAAAAATTGAAAGATGAAGAATTAAAAGTTTATTTTGATAACATAATAAAAGAAATTGATGAACGCGCGGAAAAATTATTGAAATTAATTTCAGAAGCCCAAACATTTGTTCTAGAAGAAAAATTCAGTGAAGCAGCAAAACTAGTTGAAAAAGAAGGCTTCAAAGACATGCCTAAAACAAAGAATAAAAAAGAATGGCTCAACTGGCTGGCATACCAAAAAAGCAGTTTATTAATAGATCAAGCAGTTGGTAAAGATATTAAGAGCATAGTATATGAGCGTGTTAGTGGAAGATTATATAGAGGGGTTGGAATGCTTCAACCATGGAGAGCAAAAAGATACCTGAAAGAAGGAATAAGGTCATTAACTCCTCTAGATAAAGGCAAAGAAATTCTTGCAGAAATGCTGAAAGAACGCGGATATACAGAAACGCAAGGCAAAACATTCGCTGAATTAATACTTGCACTAGATGAAAAAATGAGTGCTGATTTACAGGATCCTATTCTTCATCAATGGAAAGTAGGCAAAACAAGAGCAAAAGAAGCAGGCGATAAACTAGGTCAAGCTCTTGGGACAATGTTTAGTTTTAGCGAAAGCATAAATGTTGCAGAAGCCTTTTCAATAAAAGCAGGTGATACACAAAGAGCAGTTATAGAAATTGATCCATCCAAGTTAATTGAATCTTTAGACATAAAAAGAATGCACGGATATAGTGGTGAGCAAGAAATCGCAGTCATAGGCGGAGTCCCTCTAGAAGCCATAACAGCAATTTGGTACAGAGGGTATTTAGTTTACGAAAAACCAGAAGAATCTAAAGAGAAAATACCAGAAGAAGTTGTTAAAGAAAAAACTCTTGAAAAACCAACAGATTTAGAAGAAAAAATTTCTGAGAACCCAGTAACTTTAGAAGAAGTTGACAAATTCTTGAGTGAAGCAAAAAAAGAGATAGGTATAGAAAAATCAAAATCTAAAAAAATAAAAATCATGCCATTACCAAAAAATTTACAAAAAGTCAAATCTAAAAATATTGTAGAACCACTACAATATGCATTACTTCCCGGAGGAGGCATCAAAGAACTTCCTCCAAGTTATCTTGAAGCTGCAAAAAAAGCCTTTTACGAAGAAATTGGAGAACTTCAGGCACAAAGTGGCCAAATTCAAGCTCAAGCAGCCGGTGCGCCTTTTGGAGTCATATCACAATTAGCGACAGGATACATGGAAAAATATACTAAAGAGAATGAAATAAACTTAGAAGACTACATGGATCCTCCACATATATTGAAAAAGGCCGCTAGTGAACAAGTGGATTGCGGTGAAGGAAGCATTAGCTGTTCTTTAGGATTTTTTGACAACGCTCAAACAATAGTTGAAAAATTAAATGCTTTCGAAAGCGGAGAGCACAAATTTTCATTAATAGCTTATGATATATTTAGAGAAGCAGCCAAACCTCCACCAGCTTTGAAGGATGAAACTGAACCATTTATTTCTTTTGAAAATAAAGACAAAGAAGTGTTTGTTGTTTACAACACTCCTTATGATGAAGATTTAGAAACTGCATTTGAAGAAGACTTAGTGAACTTAATTGTTAACGAAGCATCAAAAGCACCCGAATTAAGAAAATTATTAAAATTACCTGAAGAAAATGTTAAAGAACCTGTACCAAAATCTCCTCTTGAAAATTTAATAAAAAAACTTAAAAATTCAATTGAAGAAAAAGGCCAGAGTGCAGAATCTTTGGATAAAGTTTTGAAAAATTCTCAAAGCGTTTTAACTATTCAAGATTATTTAAGCAAAAAAAATGACTTTAAGGGAAGATACGCTTTAGGTCTTGGCAGTAAACCTTATTTTGATCTTGTAAAAATAGGAAGGCTTCATTCTTATTTTGAACTTTTCCAATTTACAACTAAAGAAGATTATGATTTAGCAGCGCAAGAGTATGGAGTTGGCAAAAGAGCAGAAAGTGCTGCGTTAATGGAAGCAGTAACTGACCAAGATAAATCATTAATTTTCTTTTTACCAACAAACATGGTAGATTTTGAAGGTTTTACAGAAACAGAATTATTATGGTTATTAGAAAATCCAGAAAAAGCAAAAAACGTAGTTTTCGTTTTTGGAGCTTACGAAATAGACAGGGATGATTTACCTGAACATTTTTGGGCTAGAGA
>JACRAI010000066.1 GCA_016213425.1 archaeon
CGACGAAGGTTTTTTTGAAGGCATCAAAGAACCTAAAGATGCAAATGCCAGAAAAGAAGCTGAGAAATTTAGAGATATGTACAAAACGATGGCAAAATATATGGGTTTAGTATCTCAAAAAGATCACTTAAAGTATAAAGAAAATTGGGAGAACCCAGACATGACTGCTGACGACTTTTTTGGACCTAAAAATAAAGCGCAACCAAAAAACGTTAATCCGAGTCTGGATTTGAATTTTGTTCAACAAAAAGTATCAGAATTATTAAGGGATCACTTTGAAAAAATGTTAAAAGAGCAACAAAATCAAAGCCTTAGTTTGATGGATAAAGTTCAAGAAGCATACCCTAAAGAACTTTCAAGAGTATTAAAAGGTTATGCGATGTTCCAGTACAAGTTACCTATATCTGACTTTATTCTTGACTTAATGCCTGAGCCATTTAGCAAAGAAATAATTTTAACAAAAAGAAATAAAATGCTTTTTGACTCAATGCAACCAAAGTTAGACAACCCAACAAGCGACAAGTACTGTGTAGTTTACGGAAGCGCACACTTAGTTGAATTAGATGAGTACTTAAAGAAACAAAATTTTGACCTAGTAAGTGAAAATTGGATTGAAGCATGGAAGGTAGACGAGGGTATGTCTTTCTGGGAAGCTGCATTAACACTTTACCGTGAAGTTCCAAAGATTGCGAAGTAGACTTTTAAGTTCCCTTTTTATTTTTCTATTTTTTGTAATCAGTAAAAATCAATTATGAGGACTCGCCAACCAAAAGTAAAATTATTGATTTGCTGGTGAGTTCGAAAGTAAAGTCGACTGAAAGGAGTGAAATCTCTAATAAAAAGTATAAATAAATACTCGTAAAACAGATACTTTTTAAAAATAAATAAAAAAAATAGAAAACGTTTTATTCTATTCTAAACTCTACTTGTACTTGTGCAGTTACTGTTACATCTTTAGGTGCTGGTTCAGGCATTGCTGCTGGAGCCATATCTGCTTTTGACATCATGTCAAAAGCTCTATTATAATATGGTGTGAAAACATAGCTTGTTTCTTGAATACTCTTTACTTTACCAACACTCACGCCTAAACTTTCTGCTAAATCTACAGCTTTTTCTTTAGCATTGGTTGCTGATAGTGAAAGAACTTTTTGTTTTGTTTCTTTTTCTTTCTCTTCGCTTAAAGTGTAGTAAACGCCTCCTAAACTGTTTGCTCCGCCCTCTATAACCTTATCAAGAACTGCTCCTACATCATCTAGTTTTTTAACAACTATCTTCAAGGAATTTGTTAAAACATAATCGCCCTCAATATACTCTTGTGTTTTTTCATTCCATTTTGATTCTCTGTATAAATTGTAGTTTTCTGTTGAAATATCTTCCTTGTTCACGTAATTTTTTAGCGATTGGTAAATTTTTTGTGCTGCTTCAGCATTTCTATCTTGAGCAATTTTAGCGCTTTCTGCTTTAGTTATAATTGCCATATTTACTTCTGCTCGGTCTGGTTTTACTTTTAATTCTCCATTTCCGCTAACACTTATTAAATTATCAAGCGCGCTTTTATCATTAATAATTTGTGTTGTGCATGAAGTTAATAATAGCATGACAACAAAAAATCCAAATAAATATTCTATTCTCATTTTTTACCTCCTAAATTAAGTATGTTGTATTTCCCAAAAATATTGCGAGCACTAAGCTCATTACAACTACTAAAAATAATGTACTTATTAAAGTTATTGCTCCAGCAATCAATCCGTACTTTTTCCCGATATGAAGCGCAGGCAGTAAGATTATGAACAATAGCAATAAAAATCCCGTTAACACCATCAAAACACTCCACATACTTGAAAACGCGTAAAAAAATCTATCCATTAATTCTATCGATTTAGCTCCAAGATACCATAATAAAGTTGTTGCGCTGCTTGATATTAAGCTGGCAATTAAGGCCTCAACAAAAACATTGTTTTTTCTCTTTTTTAGTTTCATTTTTTTAAAATATTTTAAAACAAACAATAAAACTCCAGCAATAACTAAAACAGTTATTGATACTTTCCAAAAATTAAGTAAAAACCAACTTCTCGAATAACTTCCTTCCACTTTAAAATTCTCTTCTGGATCAAGTTCTCTGGCTTCTTTAACAAATCCTGGCTGAGACTCGATATAAGATGAATAAACGCTCAATTCGGATGTTTTAGAATACAACGCACCCTCGAACCCTCCTAGTTTAGCATCATAATTAACATTAGAACTTCCTCCTTTTAGTATAAGATCTTCTGCTAAATTCATGCTAACCCTCACATAACTAACATCAAAATCAGATTTAATTGTTTGAAACTTAAAATTGTAAACACCTAAACTTTTATTTGCGTAACCGTTAACTTTGTAATATAAAATAATTGTTCCTGTTTCTTGAGGTTTGATTGAGTCAGTTAAAACAAATTTTATTTCTTTTGAATCTGCAAGCAGAACTTCATTTTTTTCAAGAGGCAAGTATTCATTGTTGTATCGATCACTCCAGGAATCGCACACTTCTTTACAATCTTTATAATAGTCATCCCATTTGTATATTTCAGGACAAGCTCTTCTAGTATAATTGCAAACTTTCTCAACTTTTTGAATTTCTTGAACTGCATTTATTAATCGTACACTTCCAGGAATTTTTAGAGTGATTTCTTTAATGACTTCATTCCCGTAATTTTGGAAAGTTAGTTTTGCTGCAACAGCAGCTTCGCCTTCTCCATCAAAAACGACTGAGTAATACTGGTTTGTTCCAGAATTTTCTCTGCTGTCAGGATAATACCTTTCAGGAGGACTTTCCATCATAGTAGCAAGAGCTACGTTGGTAAGCAGTAAAAATAATGTTAAAACTGAAAATATTTTGTTATTCATTTTATTCACCAGAAAAAAGAAAGTTATCCTTATATTTAAACGCCTTTTTTTGATTAGGTTTTTACCTAACAATTAGTTTATTCAAATTTCTTTTTCACAAAATATCTTTCAAACCAACTGTATATTTTTGCATGGAAGCCATCTGTTGGTCCGTAGAATTCATACCTGCCTGCATGTGTCCCAGGATTGTCCGCCAATCTTTTACTTACCAGCCAATATGAAAAATGCAGTGAAAATAATTCAGCCCAGGTTTCTTCATCGTATTCTCTAGGGTGCACATCTTTAAATCTTGCAACTCTTATATTGTAAGGCAGGCTTTTCCAGTAATTAATTACTGCTGTTGAGAACGTATCTCTTCCTTGACCATCATAGAAACAGTCTCCTTTTGAGTTGAATAATCCAAGCATTTTTTGTCTTTCCATCTCAGCATTCATTTCTTTAGGCTTAAGCAATTCGAAAAATACATATTTTCCGAATAGTCTTGCAATTTCAGGAGCTGAAGGCCAATGATTATATCTTCTTTCTTCGCCGAACAAAGTTCTAGTATCTAAACCCAAATCTAAATCATTTGCCAGATAGATCGTTCCATTCTTATAAAGTGTTCTTGTTCTTATATTTATTTCATCGGTTTCTTTTCTTACAATCACATCACCCAGTTCGTTAACATATATTCTGCTTTTTGTTTTGGTATCATAACTTCTTCCTGGCATAATTATTATTGGCATAGGATATTTTTGTTTGCTAAAAAAGTTGTAAAATCTGTAATAAAAAGTTGTTGATAATGATAAAATAGTTTTTTTATTAACTAAATTATATTTTCTTTCAAATTTATTCGGGAACAACCCTGCAAATTCTTTAAACTTCTTAAGAAAACAATCTTTATTTTTACTAAAATTTTCTTTAACTCTATCATTATCTCTTTTAATAATTCTTGAATTTTCTATGACTCGATCTAAAAGTCCAAATCCTGTTTCTTTTAATGCTCTTGCTTGAGGTACATATTTTTCAAAAACTTGGTTAATTTCTTCATACTTTTCTTGGTCTAGTAAAACTTTGTGATTTTTTTGTATCACACTAATGCCGCCCACTGGCAAAAATAAGTCAACATCTCTTAACAAAGTTTTTCTTTCTTCTTTCAAACTTTCTTTTGTTTGGCCAGAACTTAACATTTTATCTTCTAATTTTTCTATCTCTGAAATAAACAAGCGTGCTAGTTGACTCATACTTTCAATTCGAGCATTTAACGCAAGCATTCTGTTATCTTTGCTTTCTTGTTGAATTAGTGTTCCTTGTATTGCTTGATCTTTCTTTTTGAGTTCTTCTTTATAATTTGCGTAAGTGAGAAAAGAATTGTTGATTGTACATATTTCGTCAAAAAATATTCTTAACAAGTACTGTGAAGGATGGTAAAGCCCTAATTCAGGTTTCAAATGATACTGTTCATTATACTTATTCAAGAATTCAGGATGTTTCTCAGGATCTTCAATCAGCAGATCAAGAAGTATTCTTTCATTTGTAACTATTGAAGAAGCGCTGCCTAAATATGATAAAGTTCCATATACATCATTTCGTGCTATTAATTTTTCTAAATTTTTTACGCAATCATTAATGTTTGTCACGAACACTTAAAGGTGGAAAGTAATAAAAAGGTAATTGTTTATTAAGAAGGAGTTCTGAACCTTTTTTTGTACCAAAAGAATAAAAGAGCAATTAATGAAGCAAACAGTAAGATTACAAAAAAGTAGAGCAAAAAGTTCGGTTCTTGTCTTAAAACTTCCGATTTTTGTATTGCCGATTGTCCTGCTTCACTGGCATAATTCAAAGTTTCTGCACTTGCTTTAGATGCATACTCTGCTTGCTGAGGTAAAATAGTGTTTACTTCGTAAACATCTTGACCTAATTGATCTTGCATCATTTGTGCTGAAGAAAACTCGCTTATTCCGAACAAACCTTTTAAATAACTCAGAACAGCTCCTATAAAACTGAATATTAGTACGGCAAGCGTTATCCATATTTGTTTTCTTTCAGGTTCAAGAATGCATCTTCCTTTTTCAGTTAAAACATAATACTTCCATTTTCTTCCTTCATCTTTTTGATTGATTAATTCCGCTTTTTGCAATGCTTTCAAGTGATCATTAATACTCGCAGGCTTCATCTCTAATTCTTTAGCCAGCTCTGCTTGCGTGTGAGGTTTTTGATGCAATAATTTTAGAACTTCAATTCTGGTATTGGCTGCTAAAGCTTTAAAGCTTTCTTGATCAAGGATTATTTTGCTCATTTTAGTTTTTTAAGTGCATTTTCTAAATTGCCCATTATATTTTTTATTTCTTCTTTTTTAACAGTTCCTACAGATAACCTGTACCAAGGAGAGTCCTCTGCTCCGAAGCAATAAAAAGGTATTAATGCTATGTTCGCTTCTTCAATGAGGTAATTAGCAACATCTTTATTTGTTTTTAGCGCTCCTTGTCCCGCTAAATCTATCTTCACAGTTAAGTAAATCGATGCTTGTGGTTGAATTACATCAATCTTGTACCCTTTTTTTTTAAGTTCGTTAAATCCTTCATAAAATTTTTCCAATCTGTAATAAATTTCTTCTTTAAAATTTGATAAATATTCATCAACGCTTTCTTTTTTTGCTAAAAATCTTGCCGTTGCTACTTGTTCTGGTTTAGGAGACCAAGCACCAACATGAGATAGTATCGATTTCATTTTATTCATCACTTCCTTAGGTCCGAAAACCCAACCAACTCTCACTCCTGTTGATGCAAATGCTTTAGTCATTCCATCAACAAATATCGTGTACTCTTTCATTTCAGGTCTTAAACTTACAGGGTCAGGATTAATTTTTCCATAGGTTAATTGCCAATAAATTTGGTCATATAACAAAAACACAGGTTTTTCCTCTTTGCTTCTTCTCCTATTTTCATTAATGATTACATCGCATATTTCTTCTAGTTGTGTTCTTTCAAAAATTGTTCCTGTAGGATTTAATGGTGAACATAAAGCGATTAATACTGTGTCTTTTATGTGCTTGCTTATCTCTTCTGCAGTTGGCATAAAGTTATTTTCAGGGTTCGTCTTGATAATTGCTTGATTTGCGCCAGTTAAATGGCAATAATGATTGTTATTCCAAGAAGGAACTGGATAAATTACTTTGTTGTTTTTATCTATTATTGTTTGGTATGCTGCGTAAATTAAAGGCCTTCCTCCTCCAGAAATTATTATTTCTCCAGGAGTGTATTCTAGATTTTGTTTTTCTTTGATAACTTTAGAGAGTTCCTCTCTTAATTCTTGCACTCCTTCAGGTGGAGGATAATTAGTTTTTTTCTCTCGGTACGCTTTAATTATTTCTTCTTCAAAATCTTCAGGCAAAGAAAATATTTTTGGGTCAAAGTCTCCGATTGTTAAATTATAAATCTTTTTTCCTTCTTTTATTTTTTCCTTTATTTGGTTAGATATCTGTATTATCTCAGAAGACTTAAGCGTTTCAACCATTTCAGACAATCGCATACATTAAGAAAATAAAGAAAAGTTAAAATAACTTTCGGTTGGTTACTTTAACACTTCGATACCATCCATGTAAGGAGTCAATACTTTCGGTATTTTTACTGTTCCATCTTTTTGTTGAAAATTGTTCAGTATTGCTATTAGTATTCTATTCGCTACTCCTCCAGTGGCATATATAGTGTGTGCAAATTCTTCTTTTCCTTCACCAACACATTTTATTTTTCCTCTTCTAGCCTGAAAACTTCCAGTCATTCCTATACTTCCTGCTTCTCCCCATCTTTCTTCTCCCGCTAACCAAACTTCAATATCTTTCTCAATGGTTGCTTTGTTTGGCATATCATTTGCTCTGTGAGTTATTATTCTGTGGGGGATTTCCAGCAGAGTGTAGAGTTCTTTTAAGTCTTCAAAAATTTGGTTGAATTCTTTCTCTTCATTTTCTTTTGTTGTTATGTGAGTTAATTCTACTTTGTCAAATTGGTGGGTTCTGTAAAGTCCTTTATCATCTGCATGAGTTCCTGCTTCTCTTCTGAAACAAGGGGTGTATACCACAAATTTTTTTGGTAATTCATTTTTATTGAATGTATCGTTCTTTAGTGAGGCGAGTACTGAAATTTCTCCAGTTCCTACAAATACTTTTCCATCTTCTGTTTTATAAACCTCTTTTTCTCCGCCAGGATAATGGCCTGTTATGTATAAGTTTTCTTCGTTTACAAAGTAAGGCGGTATTAATTCAAAATATTCTTTTTTTCTCCAAAAATCTAAAGCAAAATTTGTGATTGCGCGTGCTAATCTTGCCGCATTTCCTTTTAACACCCATCCTCTATCGCCTGCGGCTTTTATGCCTCTTTTGAAGTCTGCTAGATCTAATTGTGTGAGAAGTTCCCAATTTGTTTTTGGTTTAAATGTAAATTTAGGTTTTTTAATTTTGCTTTCCCAATCAACACGATCTTCTTCACTTATTGGAACGTCTTTATGAAGAACATTGGGTAATTGATATGATATCATATTCTTCGCTTAATTTTTTGTGCTTAACTTCTAGTTTTTTTATTTCTTCATTGTTATCTTGGCTTTTTTTGATTAATTTATCAACCGCTTCTCCTTTTTTTCTCAAAGTGTTAATTGCGGTAGTGAGCTCATTTCTTTCGC
>JACRAI010000068.1 GCA_016213425.1 archaeon
CACTCAATAAAAATTCTCTAACTTTCACTATTAAACTGTTGCTCACTCCGCCGCTTGCCTTAAATCTGGTAATCAATAATGGTTTTACTCTAATATCAAAATTGTCTTTTGTCTTTGCTAAGAATGAATCTTCTGCCTTGGTTTTTCCCCGTCTTACAAGTCTTCTTAGACTTGAACTTTGTAATTCTAGACCTAAAACTTCTGTTTTTAAGGCATTATTTTGCGCTTTTGTAACTTTAAATTTTAAATTAATATTTTGTTTTTGTGGATCTCCTGAGAGATTTGCATAACTAACTGTTAACTTTCTACCTACTGCGAGTTCAGGTTGTTCTAAAAATATTTTCCCAATTTTTTGGTTGCCAAAAGAACTTGGTGCGTCTATATCATACCAGCTTTTTTTAACAACTTTAAGCTTTGGATTCGCCATAACAAGATAAAAAAGTAGGTGATTTAAAAAGGTTTCTGTTGAGTTTTAGAAAAATGATTAAAATGCCAGCTAATCACCACTTTTTTTGCGATCAAAAGCAATATTTTTAAATAACTTGTATTAACACAATTTTTAAATGGGGAATTTTGATTACTCTTTAGATCTAGGAAAGGATATTGGAACAATTGCAAAAATTGAAAAAGAGCCAGAAAAACCAGAGAATATTCGATCTGAAAAATTGCAATATATTCCTAGTTTGAATAAAACACACATATTAATGCTTGTTCTTCTTTTAATTATTGGTTTTGAATACTTAACTATAACAGATAAATTGTACATTTTTGATATACAAGCAAATCTTGAAGTAGTAAATCAATTGAAGGACTCAATTGCTTCTAGAAAAATACAGAATGACCCTTTGTTAACTGTTCAAGGATTGGAAAATGAAGTTCGAAACGAACTTGATGAAGTAAAGAAAACTTCTGCCTTTAAAGATGAAGTAAATAAAAGAGCTTTGCAACTTAAAAACTGGCATAAAGATAATTTAGGTCAAGTTTATCTTTACACAGTTGATGCGTACTATTATTATAGGATGGCAAATCAATATGTAATGTGGGGAAGTTTTACTCATCCATTAACTATTAATAGATCGAAAGAGGATTATAATTATAGATATTCTACTGACTTTAATTATCTTGATCCTTTAAGAACTTCCCCTAGAGGTGAAACAGTTTCACCTACTTTATTCTCCTATTTTACTGCATATTTTTACAAGATCTGGTCAAAATTTAGTAATATAAGTGTTATGACTGCTGCGTTTTATTTACCTGTTCTTTTTGGTTTACTGAGCATTATCTGTTTTTTCTTCATTGCTCACAAATTCTTCAATAATGATATAATAACTTTTTGTGCAACACTGCTTTTTACTCTTCATCAAAGATTTTTTGTTGGAAACTTTGCAGGAAACTCTGATACTCAAGTTTTAGCTTTTTTCTTTACAATGCTGACAATGCTTGTTTTTGTTTATTTTATAGATTTCAGTAATAAAGTTAGAAGCATCATTCTCTTCTTGTTGTTTTACCCTATTCTGACTTTGTTTAGTGCGTCTTGGTCTCCAGGATGGATGTACATTTTAGTTGTATTATCTTTTTTTATAATTTCTTACTCACTATTAACTTTAATACACAGCATTATAAAAAAAGAATTTAACTATTATTGCCTAATTCTGCTTCTTCTTCCTTTGCTTTTTATTAATAAAATAACCAATATTGTAAGTCTGGCAATGCAAAGATTTGATCCTAAAGTAGTTGCTGCCAGTGGTGAAAGATTTATAGGAGAATTGTTCACTTCTTCATTTAGTTCTCTGGTTGAAGCTTTAGGGGGCATAGTTATTGTTGTTTTTGCTTTTTGTACTTTATTATACTTAATTTACAGAAATTTATTAAAACCAAATAAATACGAAGTACTAGTAATTTCTTGGTTTATCCCTATGCTGATTGCAGGATGGCTTTCAAGAAGATTCACATACTTTATTGCTCCAAGTTTTTGCTTGCTTGTAGGCTTTGGACTCTACTATACTTATCCTCATATAGCAAGAATATTAGAACATTTATCTTTGCCAATTAAGAAAAAAAATAATAAATGGGTTGTTTGTGTCGTGTTATCTTTATTGATTATTTTATTATTAAGCGATGACCTTCTTGCATCAAGAGAAATGCTTCCAGAAGTTAATGATGCAATAGTAAAAACTTCTGAATTTATTCGAGGTGTAAGCAATGAAACAGCAATAATTTTTACAGGCATGAACCGAGGATATGTCTGGCAGGCTCTTGCAATGAGAGGAACTGTTTCAGATAGCGCAAACTGGGGTTTGTCAAAAGAAAGAGAGTTATACATTGCACTAACAAATGAAGCGGAAGAAACATATAAAAAACCCTTTTATCTTCTGAGTGAGAACAAACAATTTCCAAAATTAGATCTGAATTTCAAAGATAAAAACGCAGATTATTGGACTGAATTTATTGAAGAACTAAAAAAAGTAAATCAAGAAAATGCATCTCAAGAATCATTTATAGTTATAGATAAAGATACATTTAGTGCATTGAGCAGATATTATTCAATCGCAAGAGAAGATTGGAGAGAAACAATAATAAGAAATTATGTATTTAATAATCTCAACCTAGAAGAACTGAACTTAACCGATGCAGAAAAAAACTATTGGTTAAGCAAATCTATTAAAAATGAAGATGAAGCTTTAGCTCTTTCAGATTTGTATAACTGCTATCCTTATCAAGATAAAAAATTAGTATGTGCAACAAATTTTGTAATAGATTTAGATAATTTAGATGCGCAACAAAACAATCTTCATCCGCATAGTTTAGTTGTTGTAAAAGCAGGTATAAGGCAGGAAAAAGTTTTCAGTGACGGGGTGGGTGACTTTACTTTGTTTGTTTTCGAAGGAAATAATGGTTTCTTAAGTTTTTTTGTAGATAAAAGACTTAAAGATACTTTGACAGTTCGTTTGTATTCTGGAGAAAAAATAAAAGGTTTCGAACAAGTTCACATTGAAGACTTGCCTGAAAGAATTATAACTTATAAAGTGGTTTGGAGTTAAATTTACAAATCTGTTCTTGGAATTTCTAATTTATCAAAATCTCTATCAAAGCTGAATATTGAAGAACAATTATTTATTGACGCAACAGTATAATGTATTAAATCTAAAAATTTTAATTTTTTATAAATATTTGATTTTTTTAATGCTTCAAAAATGATATTTGTATCAATATCAATTATTATGAGATTTGATTTTAAAATTCCTTTAATAGTTCTCATAGCAACTTCTCTATCTGTTTGAAGTTCTATTATATTAAATGCTTCTATCAAGCATACTGCGTCAATCACTCCTCCATTTAGTATGGCTTCTCTGCACTTGTCTCTTTTTTCATTTTCATAAAAAGCATATGCGATTATGTTGCTGTCAATGAATTTCATCTAAATAACCTCTCATTTAATTCGTCCATTTGTTCTGCTGTTAAGTTCATTTTTGGTTTCAGATTTTTGGTTTCTAAAAATATCTGCTCTAAGTCCTCTTCTAAAGGTTCAATTATGAGTTTTCTGCCTTTTTTCGTAAGCTCCACTTTGCTCCCAACGTGTAAATTTAATTCTTTTCTCATTTCTGCTGGAATTGTTATTTGTTGACCTTTGCTTATTGTTACAAGCATATTACCTCCTATTAATGATTCATTAATCATTAATCATTGGAAGTTAATAAACTTTTCTGTTTTCTATTAAGAAAGAAAAAAAATTAGGGGAATAACCCCATAACGTTTTGTTTTAGTCCTGTTGCTGTTCTATAAATGTCGTTTTTGTATTCTATGCTTGTTGGTGCTTCAATTTTTTCCATTACTGTTTCTTCAGCTTTCTTAATTAAAGGAAAGTCGTGGCTGAAATTTTTCTTGAATGTTTCTTCTGCATTTTTTAAAACTTCAGTTAACCTTAATGAGTCAACTACATCTCTCATGTTTCCTGCTTTTTTGAACTCTTCCCATCGGTTGGATAAATCTGTGTATGTTTGTTCTAGCATTCCTGTTGTTTTTTGCAGGAAAGCACAGAAAATTTTTGCTTTTTGGTATGTTTCATAAATAGAAACCAACTGATTGTAGTTATTTACTGCAGTCAAAGCATTATTGTCTCTTCCTTGCTCTAATTGTCTTACTTTCTTTTCAGTTACTAGGTATCTTTTTTGCGCATTTTGAGCCTCTGAAAAGTTATTATCTTTCAAGCAAGTATCGATTGTTTGCTTCTCAGTTTTAATCACTTCTATTGCTTTTTGTTTTTGTGCTTCAAACAAGTCTGCGAACCACAACCTATTTATGTATTCAATTCTTAAACTAGTTATTAGTTCAAGGCTTTTTTCATAAGTTCTTTCAGTGTTTTGGTATTTTACTCTTAAATTGTCTATTTTTCCTTTAACTTCATCAAGATATTTTTCAACACATCTTTCAACAACAGTCTGCTCTACTTTTTTGAGGTGTTCTTGAACTCTTTTAGTTCTTGCTAAAGGACTTAAAACTCCTGAAGTTACTTTTTCTTTGAAATTATATTTTCTTCTTACTTCTCCTGTAGGGTCAACGAATAACTTCTTTATATTGGTGTATTCTTCTTTAGCTCGTTCTTCTAAAGAGTCTAAGAATACATCAATCCCTTCTGCCGTAGCACTTAATGTATTTCCTCCATATTCTTTTATCAAATCATCCCACTTTTTTACTGCATCATCCCAATCTACTTTTGGTTCTGTTTTGTTTTTTGTTTCATCCATTTTCTTTTCCTCCGAACTTTTTCATGAAACAAGTAAGTTTGCATTTTTTAATTGAGTTTTGTGGAAATTATTGAAAGATTTGCAGAAAAACTGAAATGTTTGCAGAATTATTGAAAGATTTGCAGAAAAACGCATTATTTATGAAAAGTTTTCAAAAAATCTGAAAGAATTTTAAGTGGTGTTTTCACTTGGTGATAATCTCAATTTTATAACTCTTTTTATTTGTATCACTCCAAAGTGGTAAAAATAGAAAGATTTATATACTGTTCAGCAGATTCTCTGTTTTATGGTGTATAATCCTTTTCAAGAGAAAGCAGCTCAAGCTTTAGCTTATTTTGGAGAACGTAAAGAACAGTTTGGTGGATTTATTCCTTTAGCAGAAAGCTACGCTAGTAATCCTACACTTGATACTGCTGTTAGTATGATGACTTCTTATTTTCAAGCACACAAAAATGGAGATATTAGAAGTTTGAGAAGAGTTACAAACTTATTTGCAGATAAAAGAGCAGTAAGAAGTATTGTTTCATCAGTTCTTGCCGATGAGAGAGCATTAAAATCAATTGCTGCAATTTCTTATCCTCATCCAATAGGTTTCAGCAAACTAGTATTGCATCATCACAAACCGCAAGAGAATACCGATGAGAAAGAATACAAATTGAGATTGCACATTTATTGGAACACTCCTCAAGAAATCGGTACAGAATTAACGCATTTACACAGATTTGAAATGGCTTCTTCTCCTATAACTGGCGAAATTACTAATCATGAATTTGCAGTTAGAGAATTTCATCCAGAAGGAGAATGGGAAATGGCAACAGAGCCGGGTTTATCAAAAAATCCTAAAGAATTTACTGCATACACAGGATATTTCAGAGACAAAGACGGAGTTCTTCATAAAAATAGAATGGGCAAAGCAATACTCGACTTAACTAATAGTTTAACGTTTGTACCGGGCCAAAGTTATGCTCAAAATTTAGAAAC
>JACRAI010000067.1 GCA_016213425.1 archaeon
TAAATTATTAGATGTTAAAGAAGAATATTTCTTTCAAGCATATCACAAAATAAATGGAGAATTAATAATTTTAAAATGGCAAAAAGCAAGTTAATACAATTAAGAATAACTGAACAAGAAAAAAATGAGTTAGAAGCTCTGGCAAAAATTCAAGGATTTAGTAAAGTGAGCGATTATCTTAGAGAAATTGTTTTCAAGAACAGATTAGCAAGTGAAGAGAAAGTTATGATAATTCGCGAAAATGAAGATATTATCAATTTGCTCAATGCTTTGAATACTCGAATAAGAAAAATGTAGTATTACAAAACGTATTACGATGGTAAAGAATCATCAAATTAGGGTTATGGTAAGTAAAGAACAAAAAGAACAGATCATTAATAATTGTAAAATTCTTTGTTATGATAGTATTTCTGAATACGTGAGAGATTCTGCACTTACTAAAAACTTTCTAATTCTTGATCGTTTGAATAAAATAATGAAATTTATTGAGGAGACAAAAAATGGAAGTTAAAAAACAAGTTCCTGAATGGATAAAAGTATTGGAAAAGATCCTTGAAGAATCCAAAAAGCAAATAGAAAAAGAAAAAGAAGAATTATTGTTGAAATTCTATAAAAAAACTTGATTTATGCAGGTAATCTGCTTTGAGTTCCTGCTTGCAACTCTAATTCTTTGACTTTTTTCAAAAATAAGCTTATTACTTCAGGATCTTTGAATAAGTAATTCATCATTTTGTCTGTAGTTCCTCTTGTTTGTTCATAAGCTTGTTGTTCTTTTTCTACTTCAATTGCCGTCTCAATATCTAGAACTCCTCCACATTTGCTGCAAAACTTGTTATCTTGAGCATTCATCATGTTGCATCTTGAGCAATTTTTAGGCTGTAAAATGCTGGGTTTTACTTCTATTTTAGGCATAATTCCATTAAGTTTTAGCAAAACATCTTCTGTGTTTTTACCGCTTAAATGCACATATGTGCTTGGCATATTGCTTCCTTGAACCCACCCAAAGTATTGATTCATTTGAAATTCAGTCATGTGGTTGGCTAGAAATGTTGCTCTGGAATGTCTAAAGCTGTGAGGATTTATTCTTTTATTAATTTCTGAAATTCTTGCAGAATTTGTTAAGATTTTTCTTATAAATCCATAAGATATTATCTTGCTGTTTATTCCTTTAGTTACCCACACATAACTGTCACGATTGTTTTTATTCGGGTGTATACTGAGCCATTGAGCAAGATAAGGTATTGAACTTATAAGCCTTATTTTTCTTGCTCCCGTCTTACCCATAATGTTAACTTGTGCTCCATAATTGTCAAACACTATGTCTTTGATTTGTATTGTTCCTATTTCTCCAATTCTAGCTCCGCTCTCCCATAATACACTTATTAATGCTTTATCTCTGATATTTGAATTTCTTTCAATCATTGTCTTTATGTCCTCTTCTTTTAATAAATCTCCTTCGTTGGGTAGTTTTATGTTGCTTTTTGAGATTTTTATTGGAATCCAGTTTACTTCTGGAGGATATTCTTTTTTATCTTCATATCCTTTAGCCCATTTCATAAATCTTTTTAGAATTATTTTATAAGTTGATTTAGTCCACTCGCTTAAATTTTTAGAATTTAGTTCAGCTACAAAACTCACGATGTCTTCTTTATTTAGTTTGTCAAAGTCTTTTTTGAATTGTCGTCCAAGTAATTTAAGCATGTATAGGTACTTGTAAATTCTTGATTTGCTAAGTCCTAAAACCAACAAATGTTTCTCGAATTCTTTTATTAATTCTTTGTTTCTTTTTGATAATCTTGAATCTTTGGCAACAGATTCTTCGAGCTGTTTTATTTTGGTCTCGTGCGAGTAATAGTCTATTTTTCCCATATTTTTTATCCTCCTTAAGAAATAGCGTTATTGAATTTAAAAGGCTCATGGGAATATTATGCCCATGAGCGAGCTATGTACTTTTTGTATAAGAGCCTTCGGCGAGCTTCTGGATGAAAAGTGTTCAGCTCCATTTTTTTAAAGCTTTGAACTCTTTTTACCACGACCCGTCAAGGGGCTTTGTACTTTTGGTTTATAGCTTCAGTCTTTAAGAGCTATGCACTTTTTATCCTAAAGCCTCTGACGGGCTTGGGGATGTTTGGTGCATAGCATCTTTTTTCTGAAGCTATACACTTTTTGTCTCACAGCCCTTGGCGGGATATGCACCCGCGACCTCTACCTTACCAAGGTAGCGCAATAGCTACTATGCTACAAGGGCATAAAAGAGGTTATTTTGAAGTTCTTTTTAAAACTTTCCCAGAAGAAATGCTAAACAAATCGATTGATGTTTTACCTTTTGCGCATCTATTCAAAAATAGATCTTATGGGTGTCTTAAGTAGGAAATCATCAATTCTTTTTTTTGCATCAGGCAATTTTCTTTGATGGTCTGCAAGCCAGTCTTTTACTTGAGTGATAGCTTCTTGTTTGCAGGCTCCGCAAAGCAGTTTACCAGTCTTACATGCGCTCTCAAGATTTTTATCTTTTTCAAAATGATACATTCTTATCCCATATACTGGACAGATTTCTGGAATTCCTCCGTGCTCTTTTTGATAATCCCCTGAAATACTTCCTCCTGTGTATGCTTTTTTTAGTTTTTTCTCTGCAATTTCAGGAGTGTCTGTTAAGAAAATGGCCGATCCATCTCTAGAAGAACTCATTTTGCCTTTACCATCTAATCCTGCTAAGAATTTCCAGTTTACTTCTGCTGGAGGAATAAATCCTTTCTTTTCCGCAATATCTCTTGCTAACAAAATGTAGGGGTGTTGGTCTATTCCTACAGGAATAATTGTTGGCTTAGGGCCTCCAAATTCAGGATATTGAGGTAATAAAATTTGTGCTAACTGTACTGCGCCCATGTAAAATACTTTTCCAGGATTCTCAGTAGGCTCTTTATGATCCCAGCCAAAAACTCCAAATAGTTTATTTAATGTGAGTTTTCTTGATATATCCATTGCTACATTGTAAATTTCAGTGTAATCTGAATCTACATATATGTGTGTTTTTTCTGGGTTAAAACCCATTGCGATAATACTTGGAATAATGTTTTCGTAAGCCATTTTTCTTGCATTAGCTAAGCTTTCAGATTTTCCAACAACATAAGTTTCATCATTCGTGATTGGAATAAATATGTCTGCTCCGCCCTGCTCTTGAAACCATAATAATTCATCAAAAACAGCTTTGTGACCTAAATGCAAAGGACTTGAAGGATTCAATCCAGAAACAACTGCCCAAGGTTCATTATTTGCCATTGCTTCAGCAACAACTTCTAAATCTTTATGACCGAAAGTAATTCCAAACTTCATATAATTGCTAGGATTAGGATTATATTTAACGAATCTATCAATATTTTTTAATCCGAACTCTTGAAGCTTGCCAGGATAATATGATTCTTCAGTTCTGGCCAGTTCTAGTTTTTTCTGGTAATCTTCTTCAACCATTTTTTTTATTTGTTCAGGATCCATTAAGATAACCTCATTAAAATGTATTCATTAACGCTTTTTTTAACTAAATTTTTCAATTGTTCTTGATTTATTCTTCCACTGTAAAAATCTTCGCTCAAACTTACAGGTCTTCTTTTGCCTTCTACTCTTTGCCTTGCAAGCTCTGCAATAATACCTATATCTAACACTGGATTTGGAAGTTCAGGATTGTTTGAGATGAAAGATTTATCAATTAATTCTTCAATATAGTCTATTTGAGTTCTTCCAACGAGTATTCTGTGATCTTGCAATCTCTTACTTCCTCCTTTGTATGCAGTTATTCCATGATCTTCTATGCCTTCATTAGCAAAAAAATAAGCCCAATTTTTTCCTAAAGGAAA